>CAZEMW010000467.1:0-1617 GCA_964513105.1 uncultured Fibrobacterota bacterium | reverse complement strand
ATCAAACATGGTGAAGGCGATCACAACGTTCGCAAAGCTCTTGGAGACCTGTACAGAGAAAAAGAGGAGTACCGGAACGCATTGATCCAGTACGAAGCGGCCGCCGGGGAAGCCGACGACAAGCCCGCGGTTCTCAATGCGCTGGCTGAGACCTATCTGGCAATGGACAGCACCGAAGGTGCCATTAGTGCATACGAACGGATTGCGGAACTCGACAGCACGGCGACCGCGGTTCACAAAACGCTCGCCGATCTATATGAGAAAACCGGTCAGGAAGAAAAGGCTCTTCAGGCATACGGACAAACCTTCAGGGAAAACGGCGGCGATCAGAATGCCGCCAAAAAGCTTGGTCTATTCGCGTATCGAAATGATTCCTGTGAAGCGGCGGTACGCTATCTCGGGACTATCACCAGTGCGAAGCTTCAGGACCGTGAGTTTGTGACCGCTCTCGGCGTGTGCCTTCATAAGACGGGCAAACACGAAAAAGCCGTTCGCCTGTTGTCAAAAGCCGTGAAACAACATGATGAAGCGGCAAAGAAGAAAGAACTGACCGAGTATCTCGCGCAGTCCTACCTCGCTCTCGAAGCGCCGGCAAAGGCCGCGAGCGCTTACGACAACTTCACCTCTACGACCGAGCTGAAAGATAAGGATATCTACTACCAACGCGCCCGGGTTCGGGAATCATCCGCGCCCGATCAGGCTATGGAGCTGTACCGGAAAAACACCGAGCTTTTTCCCGACGACTACCGCAATTTTCATCGATTGGGTCTGATGTACGCCGAAGACGCGGAAAAGCAGGACTCATCGTCGGTCTATCTTCAGACCGCCGCCCGCCTGCTCCCGGACAGCGTGGCGGTCTGGCGTTCTCTGGCCGCCGTTGAGCAGAAGCGCGGAGATACCGCGGCCGAACTCGAGGCACGCCGGAAGCTGGTCACTCTGGACAGCACTGATGCCGAATCCCATCGCCGAATCGGTATTCTCCTGATTGAACAGGGAGATCCGGTCACGGCCAAATCGAGCCTTACGCGCGCAATCAAGGCCGACTCCACCGATTTCATAGCGCTCACCGGACTCGCCCGCATTGCTTTGGAACAGCAGGAGGACTCACTGGGAATGGCATACCTGGTGAAAGCCCGTTCCATAAAGGAAAACTCCCCCGAACTTCGGGAGCAGCTCTACAAGCTGTATAAGAAGCTCGACATGCCCGAAGAGGCAGAAAAGGAGATCTGGTACCTGATCATTGCGACGAAAAAAGACGAGTATCGATACCAGTATGCCGAAGATCTCATGCAGGCGGAGCGGTTCGATGAAGCACAGAAAATTCTGTCGGAGGTATCTTCGGGTGAAACGCTGAACCTGCGCAAAATGATGCTCCAGGCGCGCCTTCAACGTGCACGCGGTTCGCTCGATGAAGCGGTCGAGACGTACAAGACAATTCTGTTCGCAAAGGAGAGCTATCCCCCGGCTCTCGCTGAGCGCGCTTCGATACACCTCCAGAAAGGCGAAACCGAACGAGCCGAAAAACTCTACAAAAAGGCGCTCGAGTCCGACTCCACGTATGCCCCGGCCTTCTCAGGCCTGGCAGCCATTGCCAGGCAGCAAGGCGATGAAGAGGCC
>CAZEMW010000466.1:0-3873 GCA_964513105.1 uncultured Fibrobacterota bacterium | reverse complement strand
TTTCCGGCTTTTGTTGGGAGGAAAAAACCTGAAAATTGTTTTAGCAGAAATGGCGGACGGTCAACCTAAGAAATGGTTTTGGTTCATGCCAAACGACGATCCGCCAAGCGATTCAGTTCTAGCCGCCCCCGGTGGCAACACGGCCTACGCGCATGCTGCCGAGCTGAAAAGACATTATATTATACCTGATATCGAAAAGCACATTAGGAGAAAAGGATCGAGGAAACGACACTATTGTGCTACTGGAGATCCCGAAAGAGACTGTGGATCTTTAATTTGTTACCCAGTGTTCCACCGTGAGACCAAACGAACAGTATATGTCCTCAGCATAAAAGCTCAGCAGCCGAATCTTATTAATGCTGATTTTTACGAGAGATACAGATTCATCTTCCGTGCGTATGTGAATCGTATCTTGCTTGAATACAATCTGAAACTCATCAAGGACACTTTTTAAGGAGACCCGAACTATGTCGCTGCCGGAGTGCCAACAGGTGATCGTGGATGGTAAGTCCCAACAAGTGATCGTGGATGGTAAGTCTTCAGAAGAACTTAGCAAGGAATATGACGCTTTTCTGAAGAATTTGAAGCGTAACTACCGCGAAATTTACCACCAGGATATCGAAATGGGCTTTTTCACCAGGCCGAGAAGAACAATTGGACAAACCCTTAAAGAAGTGCTCGGCTTCAAACCCAAAGTTTCCTCCTCGCCCCGGAGCATTTCGTAGAGGTTGATCTGCCGGTACTCCTCCTCCGAAAGGGATTTCCGGCAGATATTCCCGCATTCTGGAGGAGTTCTCCGAATTGGAAGTGGTAGCCCATCCGCCGGAACCTTCTCAACATTACGCCTATCGAACGAGCAGCTTGTATTCGTGTCGACGACCACCTTCTTCGATATGAAGGAGATATGATCCCTCGGCAACCGATTCTCGGTCCAGCAGGGGGATCTGAGTCTTTGCGGAGGTCCTCGGAACAATAGTTCTGTGTCTGATTCGTCTCCCGGAGAGGTCGAATACCGAGAAGCAGGCTGGAGCAGCCCCATTCGATCCACTGAGACTCGCATACAGAGTACCATGGGTGAACGGATTCGGGTAGAGCCTGAGTCGAGGGCTTGATCCTGAATGTGATGTGGTTGGGAGGCCGGCATTTACGGAAGTTTCGCATTCGGCCGGACTTAGAGGCCATGTGCCGTGATCGGGGCACCAAGCCGCTCCCATCTCTTCAACCCTGGCTTTAAATTGCGTATTCGGGTTGAATAAGCTCTGTTTTGCCGTTTCCGAGGCGTAAGGAAATGCATAAAAGCAGAGCCACGAAACCTTAAGGTCGTTTTCATAGAACTCAATCAGTTTTCCGCTGTACTCCTCGCTTCCCACAAGGGTGCTGTCTCGATTGAATTCCGTATTGGTGAAGCAGTATCCCTGCTGTTGAAGGTGCGGTATGATTGTGGAGGCGGTTGCATGACTGTATTGAGGGTTCTTGTGTTTTCGAGCATGGGCACACCAGTGATACCCGTGATAGGCGATGGACTCATTGTCGAAGTCAATACCGCCGTCTCGAAGTGCCTGAAGATCCTGCTCCAGGTATTCCAAATTTGCGATACCCCCGTAAGACATAAGAAGAATATGGGTATCCGGCGCGTACTTCCGAATGGTGTCGCACGCTTCCAGCTCCATGCTTATTACCGTATCTCCAGATGCGTTGTTGCAGATGAACTCCGGCTCGTTCATTACCTCGTAGATTACGTGCGTTTCGTCGGCATATCTGGGAGCGTAGTACTGCCAGAATTCTCGTACCTTATCTATGGAGAATTCGCCGTTTTTGTCCCAGCCTCCGATTGTGATTACCAGATACACGCCTGCTTCCCGCGTCCATTTGACAAGACTGTCCGCCAGTGGCTGGTATGTGCCGGTCGGCGTCGCATACCAACCGCAATAGAAGTGAAAAGCGTTCATACCGTATTCATTCGTCGCTTGTGCTATTCCTTCTTTTGTCCCGGCCCTGATTTCGGACTGGTCGTAGTGGTAGTAGTTGGTGTTTATGAAGCATCCACGAAGCCTTCGGCCATTATCGGCGACCAATGTTCCCTCGGACAGGTATGGTCGTCCTCTTTGCTCGGCTGAGATTGAAATAGAGATCGAAAGCAATACCAGGCTTGAGACAAAAACGCTTACTCTCATAACAGGTGCACCTTTCCGTTGAAGCACTTCCGTAAAACACCAGTGAAACAGAGGGTCGAAAAAACCGGGTCCACTTGGAATATACCGGTCTGACGGAGCCGATGAGAATCTGAACGGGAATTTTGTGGATTTTCCGTTCTAGAGCTAGAACACTCTGTTGTGAGAGGCCGGGCAACTTATTGTGACCTGAGCTGAACGAACATTGGTGTACCATCAGGCGGGAACGGCTGCAGTTGGTTCAATCTCGTTGGACACGATCGACTCGAGAATTCGCGCGCTTTGCTCGCTCCGAATCGCTCAGCCCGGGTCCCAGTTAGTAGATTTAGATACAGTAGCTGACAAATCCACTTTTTTCTGGTGGATTTTTTCCTGCGTACAGTATCATATGCCGCAATACAATAGCGGTGGTCTTCCGCATGATGCGGCTCAGAAGATATGTGCGCAAAGCCCGCCCAAAGTTGGGTTTGTAGTGCCGGAGTACACTGAATGCGACGGATTGGTTCTATTTGCGTATTCAGGGCATTAATTTTGCTTTCAGGGTACCGAAGGGGGAGAATATGAACGATGAACAATGTCGTGGGACTACGAAATCCGGTACTCGATGCAGAATTCGGGTGGGACTCGTGGACGGGTACTGCAGTCGGCATCGGGATCAGGATCAGGCGGGCCGGACGACGCCCGAAGAAAAAAAGAGTGTAAATACTCCGGGAGAGCAGGCATTTCCCGAGCCGGCCCCATCGGAGCCCGAGGCGGTTGAGGAAATCTCCATGCCTCGGCGGGAAGACAACGAGTCCGGACACGAAGCACCGTGTGAATGCCGTTGCGCCGGCACATGGATGCGCAACATGCTCCCTGTGACGGCTTTGCTGGGCTTGATTATCGCGTTACTTTGGAGATCGTCACGACGTCGCTTCGGCTGACCCGAACTACATGCCATGCAGGTGCGTCAAGTTTCGATGCATAGAAGACGAGCGGCGTTTCGGTATGTTATATTCTCAAATGCTTCGCTGCTCAGCAGATCCTTCTCCGTAAGCCCGCGCAAGTGTTCCAAAAGGTCATAGTCCGGGTTTGGTTCGGGAGCTATGAAATCGGTTCCATAGCAGAGCCGCGTGGAAAATTCTTCGAGAAACGCGTTGCCGAAATCCGGATCCCTGGTAATTGCGTTGTATCCACTGTAACCTGAGAGATCGCCGTACAGATTTGGATAGCGGCGAAAGAACTCAATTATTCGTCCTTCCCGCCGAATTCGTCCCGAAGGATACTGAGCTCTCTGAAGAGGATTTGCCGTCGGTGTGATTTCCGACCAGAATGATTGTGAATGCCCGAAGAAAACCAGGTTTGGAAATTTGGCAAGAGCCGCTTCAAGCCGGGGAAGGCCGGGATCGTCGTAGAGTCCGTAATACCCGTATAGCGCGGGCGCGATGTGAAACAAAACAGGAAGCCCCAGTTCTTCGCAGCAAGCGAACAGGTTTTCTACCCGGGAGTCATCGAAGGGGATCACCGAACAGATTTCTCCGACCCCTCGGCACCCAACCTCCTTGTAGAATGCCAGTTGCATTTCAAGGCGGGCATCGGGAGTGTTTCGCATGCATCTTGGATCGATGTTGCAGAAGGTGTAGAATCGTTTTTCATACCCGGCACAGATCTTCAGCATGTCTTCGGTGAGTTGGGGGAACTGACCGAACTCGGGGTTTATGAT
>CAZEMW010000465.1:0-3878 GCA_964513105.1 uncultured Fibrobacterota bacterium | reverse complement strand
TCTCAGGGCCGTGTCCTATTGAGGGTATGAGTATTTCGGTAGGCCTGGGCGGAGTTACAAAACAGCTGTATAAATCCTCAAGCGATCCCGAATGGGAACCATAGCGCCCCCGGCGACAGCGGGCAGAATTCTTCTGCTTTGCCCAACAAAAAAAACTGCTTCGGAGTACTCCAGGATCTGAGTACGGCCGAAGCAGCGATTCCCACGATTTTGTGTAGGATTACAAGAATAAATTCTTAATTTTGGACCAGTTCGTCTTACCGGGATCCACTTTTCGTGCCTTCTGCAGAGATTGCTGCGAATTATTCATGGTAACTTCCACGGAGTCCGTCTTCTTCTTGGACGCAGTCCGTTTGCTCTCTTCCCCATCGGCGGCAGAGAGCACGGTCAATGAGGCTGCTGTCAGAATTATGATACCTATTTTTCGCATATTAACCCCGTTTTGGGATACATGAATCTGCCAATAATATAATGTCTTCTGAATAGAAAGTCAAAAGAAAATTAGATCGGCAGCACATTTTACCCACTTTCCCCGAAAAAACGGGTATCCCGGATTGCCGACTCAGGTTGTATACTTCTGACGATGCAGCATCAAGGATGGTATACTGGTGTGTCGAACGACAATTGCCAAGAATTAGTACGGGCGCTTTTCGCCCCAAGATTCGCAGCCCACTCACGGCATTTGGCGGGTATTGTACTGACGGGGCTAGCCGAGACTCTCGAAAAGCGTTTTGCGGATTGCTCCAAAACTGGGCGGTTTATTTATCACGCTTTCAATACCCTCCATGTAGAGAATACTTCGATCAAGCTTACCTTTCCAGTTCGTCATGACAACAGCCTTTGTGGAAAGATTATGATTCTTGATCCAGCGAGCTACTTCGCGGCCACCCACATTTCGCGCGCAAAGAGAAACGAAAACTATATCGATATTTTCCAGGGCGATCTTTTCCAGATCTCGTCCATCCGGATCGGCAGGCACAATTTCGCATCCAAGACGGTTGAGAGACCGGCTTACTGTTTGAGTCGTCGCCGCGTCTTCATCTATCACCATTGCCCTGAATATTCGTTTCATGGTTAGGCGGAAAAGCTAGAATTATGCCGGCCGCTTCAGTGTACATCGAACATAGAGAATCCGTGCATCAGCGCCCTTTTCCCGCCCATAGACAGATTAAAGATACAAATTTCACAAAACCATTTTTCAAACTCGGCCCGATATGTGATTTTTTGCCCGATCTAGGTAGGAAAAAGCTGGATTCATGGCTCCTGATGGGTAATTCTAACCAAGAACTAACACTGGAAAGCAAAATTCTGCATCAATCGCATCAAGTCCATGGACGATAAAAAAGGCTTTCCTCGCACAGAATCGCTCACCCTAGCCCCGGTTTCGCAGTCGAGGCGCCGTCCCGAGCGGAGTCGAGGCGCCGTCCCGAGCGGAGTCGAGGGAGATAGAGCAGTATTCGTAAGATACTGTGCGAGATTGGCTTACAAAAAGCGCAGGGGTGTCCGGTGCGTTATCTTGAGTCCCGCCCGGCGGGATAAGTCAAGATCGTGCAATAGCTTACGCAGAATGCCGTGCGTCGGCTGCAAAACTTGGGCCAGGTCCGGCAAAAGCATATTGCCTGCCGTCTCACATCCATGTATCATGTATATTGGTACCCTTAAAAGTCTTACGTACGTGGATTTCAAATGAATCTATTTTATCCCGCATTTGGTGCGGTCGCAGTACTCGTGCTTCTGACGACGATTCTGGCGGTGCAAAACCTGCTTCGCGCCGGGACGCTTGCACGATGTGTATCCGCCCTCGAGGACGAAGTAGAGAAAAGGGCAAGAGAATTCGATTCGCTCCAAAAAAAAACCTCGCAATCACCCACCCGGCCCTCTACCGCACTGCCGGAAGATAATGGCCACGCAGCTTTTTGCTCCGGATCGTCGGGCGGAGATTCGGCAACGGCACAGTTCGAAGTAGTCCGCAACATCCGTGCGGGCTATGAAGCTGCCGGGGAGTCGCATCTTGAGCAACAGGTGGTGGATGTCTGCCCCACGCATGACGAATCGTCCGCATCAACCACCATTCAGCCTCCGTCGGCACCCTCCGGGATACCAACGGGCACCCCACGTGGCAGAAGTATCCACCTGTATTCCCCCGACTGCAGAAGAGCGGACTTCCACCATGCCTGGGAAAGGCTCAAAACCATTCTTTCGTCTCACGAATCTCTCGATTCGCTCGTATTCGATTGCAGCGGACTGGAAAACCTTGAAGAGGGAGAAATCGGATATCTCGAGCGTTTTGTACAGTTGACCGACCAGTCCCGAATCCGAAGCGCAATTGTCGGGTGTGCACCAAACCTTGCTTCGGTGTTGAGAAGTCGACCGACCCTGGCCCGTATAGTGGAGCTTTGATGAGAATACTAGCCGTTGAAAGTTCATGCGACGAAACCTCTGTAGCCTACCTTCACGACCGCAAAGTAGTTGCTTCCAAAACCTATTCCCAGGAGATTCATTCCAAATACGGTGGTGTGGTCCCCGAAATCGCCTCACGTGCTCATATCCGAAAAATTGACCGCTTGTGCGCTTCCGTCTTCGACGAATCAGGGCTGGCCGACGCGTCTCAGCTGGATTTGATCGCGGTTACCGACGGTCCGGGACTTGCCGGGGCACTCCTGGTGGGAATCAGCTTTTCTCTGGGGATTCATCGGGCACACGGCGTTCCGATTACGGGAGTGAACCACCTGGAGGGGCATATCGCCTCGGTAACCATTGAGCATCCCGAAATCCCTTTCCCCTTTGTGGCACTAGTAGTGTCGGGTGGACACACTGCACTGTATCTTGTTTCAGATTTTGGTCGGTATCAATGCCTCGGAAGCACTGTGGATGATGCCGCGGGAGAGGCATTTGATAAAGTCGGCAAAATGCTGGGCTTCGCATATCCTGCGGGACGAGATATCGAACAATGCGCACGACAGTACACCGATACCGAGACGATTCGGTTTCCCATCGCCAGGACCGCCGGCCCCGGCCTTAACTTTAGCTTCAGTGGTCTGAAAACCGCAGTCAAATACCATATAGCCGACCGCGAGGACACCTATGCGTCGGATAACAAAGACTTGATCTGTTGTTCCTTTCAGAACGCTGTGATCGAATCGCTAATCCGCAACACCCGAACCGCCCTCGAGAAGACAGGGGTCGGCATAGTTGCAGTCGTTGGAGGAGTAGCCTGCAATGCCACTCTCCGCGACCGGATGAAACAAGCTTTCGGAACAGACGTATATACTCCTTCACCGGAATTCTGCACCGACAATGCGGCAATGATCGGTATTGTCGCTCACGAACGCAGCCGCCGAGGACTGCTCCGTCCCCCGCGAATGAATCCCGCGCTCCAGATGGAAGAGGCCTTATGCTCATAAAAGTAGTTTTGTCCGGCATGGCGACGGAGAATTCGCCCGGAGGACCTGAAAACGAGTTCTCTTAAACTCTTAAACCTTCCGGCTCCGCCGGTCTTGAGGTAGCCGCATGGCTGTATTTGTAGTTTCGGCGCTCTCGATTCTCATTATCGTATTCCTGGTTTCGATTAGCATTCCCATACTGCGCATGGAGCGTACGATAGCCGATCTCACCGACTCAATAGAAACTAAAGTGCAGGAATACCTCGAAAACCCCAATACCTGACCCGCAGAAATACTGGTCTGGATTGCGGATGCCGGAACGCCCCGCAGTCCCAATCGGCTTCGTATTCGCCAAGATGAAAACACCGAAACATCTCAGTGCTACTCAACTGTGAAATCTTGTTTTTCTTACAAGAAATCGCTTGTAAGGCATTGTTTCCGGGTTATTTCGTGCTCGTGCTCAGACCTGTGCCGGCAGGTCGGTGCTCGTGCTCC
>CAZEMW010000464.1:0-3881 GCA_964513105.1 uncultured Fibrobacterota bacterium | reverse complement strand
CCGAGGAGCATGTCGACTCCGATCGCTTTCAACTGGCTCGCCGACAGATGCGCCGCGGCATAGGCTTCCTCTTCCGAACCGATTGCCGCAATTCCCATCTGGTTCGGCGTCAGAACAACGGGATTCCGTCGAAATTCACTCTCCTCCATGCCGCCTTCCTGGTCGAGCGTGCAGATTGTGGGAACCCCCATAATCTCCCAGGACAACTCCTTGACCTTGTGGAGGAATTCGGCAGTCTGATCTATCGTGACATACTTACCGATACCGCAGTCATGGTAGCTTCCACCACGAATGAATCGAGCAAAGTTATAGGAAAGCGAATACCCGCCGAAATGATTCTCCTCCATGTAGGCGCGGACATCGTCGAGTGACTCCTCGGCACAGATTCCGCTGAGGAACAGTTGTGCGATTTTCTGGTCAAGAGTCATTGAATCGATCATGCGTTCTATCGACATATCCGTCCCTCTCCTTACAAAGCCCTTCGGCGTCCCGCGGCCGGGGCGTTTCCATTGATGAACTGTTTTATCGTTTCGGTATTCTGTTGGGCCGACCGATCACGGTTCGACCGAGGAAAACATCTACATACACAAGCTTAGTTGCTGTGGCGAAAATGATCCGCCTCAGTTTCCCGAAGGCGGATAGAATTTTGCCGGAGGCAATGAAGCATCACCCCCGGCAAAAAAACAGCAACCTACTTTTCTTCCCATTTCCCTTTGTTGCGGGGACCGACAAAGAACTTGTCCTTGTGGCTCCACCCCTGGGCATCGAGTTTGTCCGGCTTCACTTCCCATCCGGCTTCAATTCTCTTCGTGAGATCGTCGAACCCCTTGTTCCAGGAAAGTCCGTCGGGCACGGTCACGTTCATACTTCCGGCCGCATTTGCATACCGGAGACAGTTTTCGACCGTGTAGCCGCGAACGAATGCCGACAAAAATCCGGCAATTGCCGAATCACCCGAACCAAGCGCTCCCACAAAGGAGTCCTCTTCGTACACGGGGAACCATAATTCCCGATCGGCCCAGTTATCGATATCTCCGCATTGCGCAGCACCGAACTTCCTGAGTCGATCTTTTCCGGCGGTTCGGACATACAGACCACGATGGCCCAGTTTTACCATGGCGACACCGGTCCCCATGTCGATCATCCGGTCCGCCAGATCCTGTATCTCTTCGGGTGTCATTTCGTCGAGGACCGTTCCCTGGTCGCCGATTTCATGCTTCCGCTTGAGGAATTCATCCTTCTTGAGGAAGAAATACACTTCCTCGGCACTCGGGACCATGATGTCGGTCATTGGTACCCATGCCTCGAGGATTTTGTCCCACGGCTGTTGCCCGGCGTACCCTTCGAGATCCGGAATCGAAAGGTCCAGAGCGGTCGTTGTATTGAGCTCTTTCACCTTGCCCAGGATTTTCGTGAGCTCAGCGCCGGTGTTCTCGTAGATGCGCTTCATCCACGGCGGATATCCGAAGAGAAAAAGGCGGGAGCGTTCCACGATGTTGAAATCGACATCTTCGTAGCCGAACGTGTCGTTGGCTCCGCAATGATGCAGATAAAAGCGGTCCACACCGGGTATGCAGATAGCGATTGTGTACGAGGTCGATTCACCGGGAACCATGCGGAGCCCCTCGAATTTCTTCTCGTGCTCATCGTACCATCGCATGATCTCTTTTCCGAAATCATCATCGCCACACTTTCCGATCAGCTCCGTTTTCACGCCAAGGCGATGGATCGAAACGCCGGAGTTGGTGACCGGACCACCGCCGGCGACCACGCACTTACCCATATCAATCATTTTACCGGGAACGAGTATGTTCGCCACACCGGCTTGCTTTTCCTCTATTGTGAACTTCGGGATCATATCCAGGCACAAGTGTCCCGCAGCCACAATATCGAGGTCTTTTTCGGGCATGAAAAAATCCTCCCTACGTTGAAATGTTATAAATCCCGATTGGGTCGAGTCTCGCGCAATAATGTGAACAAACTTTGCAAAATCAACGACTTACTGCTGATTAGCAGGCGCTGATCATTATGTAAGGTAGTCGTCGCATCGAAAGTTCATGGTCTACCGCCCGTGAAACGGCCTTTTTTCGGGTCAAAGAGAATACAGAAAAACAGAGTGCTGCAGGCTCCGCGGCCGTGGTCGGGCCGATTGCGCGGAGGCCGGCGCTCTGAAAAATAATCGAAGCGCACGGCTCGGCACAGGGGCCGGGTTTGCCGGCGCTCTTCGCACAAGATAATTTCTCTGGTTCAGACACTTGTTGCCGTCGGACATCACAACACGCCCGGCAGAATGGAAACATAACAGCAGGAACATATATATGGATGAGAAGACATTTTCGGCAATTAAGGCTCATGACGTAATACGGACCATACCCGCACTCACGCCCGAAGGGGCCGCGCCCATGGGGAATGGTACGTTCGGCGGGATGCTCTGGCTCAATGAGGGGGATTTCGTTGTGCAGCTCAATCACACCGAGTTCTGGAAAGCCGGTGATCTGCTGCCGCCGGGAGATCCGGAATTCGGCGGCTACCCGGTCTCACTCGGGCGTGTCCTTCTTTCTCGCGAGACCGGTTTCTGGTCGGAAGGGGATACGTATCACCAGCGCTTGTCGCTTACCGAAGCGGTTACAACGGTGAAGATCGAGCGGAAGGGCGGCCACTCACACTTGTCCCTCTTCTACGATATGGATCGAGACGTAATGATTCTTCGTTGGAAAGAAACCGGGAGCGGTCGGATCAGGGCATCGGTGTCGCTCGAGGCCTGGAGGGACTCCGTTTCTTTGGAGAAGACGCAGGAAGGTGTTCTTCTCAGGGAAGCACCGGCGGGGGCTCGGACCCGAGAAGAGGAGAAGTACCTCAGGAAGCTTCTTGGCGACTCCTATCGTGATAAAATTCATGCACATACGACCGCAATCGCCGTTGACGGAGCCGAGGTGGACGTTCGGGCCGAAGATAAGCGGGTGCAGTTTACCGCGGAGGGAGAAAATGAAATCGATTTGACAATTCTTGTCTCCACCGCGGTAGGAGAAGACCACGACGGCCTCGATGATAAAGCTTTGAAAATACTGGATGTTACACGACACTCGGATCCGGCGGAACTCGACACTCGACATAACGAATGGTGGCGGAATTTCTGGAGCAAGTCCTATGTGCGACTTGAATCCGAAGACGGATCGGCCGAGAGATTTGAAGGCTACTGGTACATGCTGCTCTACCTCATGGCGTCTTCGAACCGTGGCCGATATCCGGTTAAATTCAACCATGGCAACTGGTTGTCGAATACCGACGACAAACGCGAATGGGGAGGCGGGTACTGGTACTACAATGAACGAGACATGATTCTCGCCATGATGCCGGCAAATCATCTGGAGTTGGCCCAAAGCCTGTACGAACAGTACTGGAATGCTCGTGAAGTTCTCGAGCGTCAGACCGAGCACCTGTTCGGTCACGGCGGCATGTTCATCCCCGAGACTTCGTCGCCCGACGGATCAATGTTTCTTCGTGACCGCACCGGTATCTATTCGGGGCCGACCAAGTTTATTCAGTTGATTTTCTCTACCGGTCTTGAGATCGCCTATCATATGTACGTGTTGTCACAGTATCTGGGTGATGATGAATTCGTTCGTGAGCGCGTGTATCCGTTCATGACGGAGGTCGTGAAGTTTTTCCAGATACACATGTTCAAAGACACCGACGGTGCATATCATATATATCCGGCAAACGGCCATGAGACCTGGTGGCGAGTGAAGGACGACATCTGCGACTTAGCCGGCCTTCGGGCATGCCTTCCGATCCTCATTCGTCTCAGTGAGGAATTCGGAATCGATGAGGCTTTGAGGGAGGGATGGAAGGAGTTTCTGGAGAATATGGCTCCTCTGCCT
>CAZEMW010000463.1:0-3881 GCA_964513105.1 uncultured Fibrobacterota bacterium | reverse complement strand
GAATACTGGAAGTATTCAACCGACGAGCAACGAAAATGGGGGCGAAAAGCGCCCCCATTAATTCTCGGCAATTGTCGGTCGCCACACCACTAGCACAGCGCAGCGCGGCAAAAACCCGGCTGTAGAATCGTAGGGCTCGCCCCTCTCCAATTCAGGCCCGTTCTTTGCTATGTAGGCCAAGGGGAGGATGCTATGAAAATCTGGAAACAAATACAAGCTTTTCTTTTTCCGCCTATGCTACTTGTTTACTGCCAACCGATATACTACAACGCTCTCGAAAAAATCGGTATCGAGAAACGTGACATTCTCGAAAATCGAGTACAGGATGCGGTGAACTCACAGGAACAGGCGAAAGAGCAGTTCCAGGATGCACTTGAGAAATTTCAATCGGTTGTTCCTTTCGAAGGAGGAAACCTGGAAAAAGTTTACGACCGACTTAAGGGAGAACTTGAGCAGAGTCGTCAACAAGCCGAAGCTATCGATGAACGGGTAGGAGCGGTAGAAGACGTGGCGGAAGACCTTTTTGAGGAATGGGAAAGTGAACTGGACAAATACGAAAGCAGTTCTCTTCGACGACAAAGCGCACGTCAACTCGCTCAAACCAGAAGACGCTACCAACGGATGATAACCGCCATGCGAGAAGCTCAAAGCCGTATAGATCCTGTTCTGCAGCCGCTGGAGGACTATGTGCTTTTTCTGAAACATAACCTCAATGCTCGCGCCATAGCATCCCTAGAAGGTGAACTGACGAACATCGAATCCAGCGTTTCATCGCTTGTCACTCAAATGGAGGAAGCCATTACCGAGGCCGAGAGTTTTCTAAAAACCATGAAAGAACGCGAATAGTATTTCATCACCCGAGGGAAAATGCAGGTTAAACACTACATTAGAGATATCGTATACGGCGCCAACGACGGCATAATCACCACATTTGCCGTTGTTGCCGGTGTGATCGGCGCCAATCTTGAGCCGAAGATTGTGCTTGTAATCGGTATGGCCTCACTTCTGGCCGACGGGTTCTCGATGGCGGCATCGGATTTCCTGGCAAGCCGGAGCCATCGTGCAATGGTCGAAGTAGACGGGGGAAACAACGACGGAGAAGATCGTTTCGCACCTGCGATCGGAGCAGGGTTTACCCTTTTTGCATTCATAATCGCCGGCATTCTTCCGTTGCTCCCCTACCTGTTTCCAGTGAACGGTCGTCATTTCTTCACGGCTTCAATGATGACCGGCGCCGCACTCTTTGTAACCGGGGTACTACGGACACTGGTAACCAGGAGAAGACCGTTATTGGCCGGCGTCGAGATGGTCGGAATTGGCGGGATTGCCGCCTTACTTGCCTTTGGGGTGGGTCGGCTGGTTTCGTCTCTCGCCGGGGTGTCAACCGTCCCGTAGCCGGCAAAAGCTGAGACTTCACCCGAACCGGGGCGACATCTTTCGCAATCGTAATCCTTCCGAACAGACCTGCCGTCGGCCGCATGATTCCGGTCCGTCCGATACAGGGCGTTGGTCTATTCCATAAGCTCCCGAATTTTTGCGGACATAGCTTTCGCATTTCCCTTGACCAGATATGCGTCCGCGCCGGCATCGATTGCCGCAGCACGATAGTCTTCGGTGTCGTGACCGGTTGCGATGAGAATTCGCATATTCGGGTATTCCTCGTGTAGAATTTTCGTCAGGGATATGCCGTCCATGCCCGGAAGCGAGATGTCCACCACCGCCACGTCGGGCTTGAGATCCCGCACCTTCTGAATCGCCTCGTCCGCCCGTTCGGCCTCTCCAACGATAACACCATTTTCTATGCGTCGAAAGACCAGTTCGTACACGAGTCGCATGTCTTCATGATCCTCAACGATCAACACTCGTTTCATACGCATTCTCCAGATTAGCGATTGGTGTTTGGGGAAGCGTTACCGTCATTTTAGCTCCGGCGCCGGGTCGGGCATCGACAACCAGATTTCCCCCGAACAACCGAACTCGTTCCCGGATACTCGACAACCCCATGGCGGTTGTTGCCGGCCCCGAATCGAACGCAGTTTCGGGAACGAAGCCCACTCCTCTATCTTCGACGGTAATCCGCAGGTCACCGTCCTCCATAACAGCCGTCAGCTCTGCTTTTCGGGTCCCGGCGTGTCGCTCAACATTGTAAAGAAGTTCACGCACAACCTGCACTACCAGTGAACGCACCGTGCCCCGGATTTTCGAGAGTTCACCTGAAATGACATAGTGGATCTCGAGATCGTGCTGCTCCTCCATGTGCATCACCAGCCAGCGTAATGCCGCATCCAACCCTTCATTCCGCAGAACCGGAGGATTTAGTTCCAACGCTACGGAAATCGTTGTCTCCATGGCCTTGTCAACGAGATTCTCGAGTGCGGAAACGGCGTTCCCCGCATCTTGATCCACATGTTCCTCGAGCAGTTCAAGCCGCATTTTGACGGCGAAAAGGATCTGCCTGATGTCGTCGTGCAGAATATGCGATACGTGCTGGCGCTCTCGCTGTTCGGCGATGGTGAGCGCCTTGGAAAGTGCGCGAACTTGAGCGGTTCGCTCCGAAACCTCCCGCTCCAGCGAATCCGTCAGCCGACGAAGACCGGTTTCACTCTCGCGAAGAGCCTCCTCAGCTCGCTTGGTAGCATCGACATTTGTTGCCGTACCGTACCATTTCTGTATTTGACCGGAGGAGTTACGAGCGGGCACCGCTCTGCTCAAATACCAATGGAACGTGCCGTCTTTGTGACGAAGCCGATGCTGCGCCTGATACACGGCACCCGTCTGAGCCGATTTTTTCCACTGTTCGATCGTTTTCTCCCGATCGTCGGGATGCATCACCGGAATCCAGGCGGTCAACGTGTTTGTGGGGCTTGACTCGCCTCCGGCGAATTCAAAATAGCGTCGGTTGTAGTAATCTACCGTCCCGTCCGGAAGTGCCGTCCATACGAGTTGCGGCATAGAATCAGCCAACTGTCTGAAACGTAACTCGCTCTCCCGGAATGCCTCCTGCGTTTCTTTCATCCTGGAAATATCGAGCACGAACGCGACGACTTCGTCATTGTCGGAAGAAAGCATTGCAAGTGCGACAAGCACCCATCGACGGGTCCGGTCCCTGTGGATGTACTGTTTTTCATACGGAGTACAAACGCCTCTTGCGCTCAATTGCCGAAGTGCATCTCTATCCGTTTCCGAAAATTCAGGAGGGGTGGTACTGTCCCATCGAAGCGTTCCCGCATCAATCTCGTCGCGAGAAGCCCCAAGAAGATTAAGATAGTATTGATTTGCATCATGAATGGCTCCGTGTACATTTCCAAGAGCCATTCCGATAATGTTTGTTTCCACCATGCGGGAGAACTTTGAGGCTATGCGGTCACGTTCTTTCCTGGCCCGACGGACCGATAATGCCGCATTGTTTTTCTGGAGTAACAGATACGTAATGAACCAGATGGTCCCGATGCCAAGCAAACGATGAAACTGCGCAATTGGAGAGCTCGTGTTTTCAGAGCCGGGGAACAAGAACCCCAGTACCAGCAACAGGCTGCTCGCCGCAGCGACTGAGACCACTACCCGATTCACCATTGAGAAACCAACAATCACCAGGGGAAACAGATAGAGAGGCCATTCGGTATATCCCGGAGGCATCACGAGATCGACAACAAATGCCGCGGCACCAACTGCAATTCCGGCGAGAGTCGGCAGCATGATGCGGTGCTTGGGATTAGTATCAGACTGTGTCATTTTCCGGCGCTTTCCAGTGAGGCAGTTCTCATACGTTTACTTCGCAATTCTCACACCAACAGGAGCAGTTCCTCTCGACACTCATGCTCATGGCATACATTCCGGTGTTCGCAGAAACCAACGGATTACTCAGAGGAACAGGACAGCTC
>CAZEMW010000462.1:3356-3883 GCA_964513105.1 uncultured Fibrobacterota bacterium | reverse complement strand
CCGTTCGCCTATGGATTGACGGGGTTTCAATGGGATGAGGACGCCGCGGAGCATGGGAGTTTCTCCATCAAGCATTGCAGCGGGATATTGCCCGACGGGACGGTATTTGAGATGCCGCAGACAAGCCGTTTGCCGTCTCCGCGACCGTTTCAGGAGCATTTCTCACCTGATCAGCAGTTTCTCAACGTGTATCTGGCAATTCCTCTCAGCGTTGAAGGGAAGGCTAATTTTGCCGAGGAAAAGTCGGACGGAGCGGTGCGGGTGCGTTTCAACGGCAGGACCGTGTCGGTTGCCGACGAAGTATCCGGAGGAGAACCTAAGTCGATTCAGCTCGGATACCACAACTTCCGTATCGTTTTCGGCGATGAAACACTCGATAATCATACTTTTGTTCAGATAGCACGACTCGTGCGGGATGCCACCGGGAATATCGTCATCGATAAAGCCTTTGTCCCTCCCTTACTGCATGTCGCGGCGTCCGTATACCTGATGACCGAATTGCGCTCTCTTCTGGAGTTATTGTGGGC
>CAZEMW010000462.1:0-3346 GCA_964513105.1 uncultured Fibrobacterota bacterium | reverse complement strand
AATACCTATACTCCGCTGCTCCGACACTACCACACACAACCGCAGGTGCATCCTCACAAACTCTTTGAGCTCCTGACCATGTTTTGCGGAGCGCTGACAACTTTCTCGGCGGAGATTTCGATTCGCAATCTTCCGATATACGATCATACCAAGCCCGCAGACCTTCTTAGAGAATTCTCTCGAGTAATCCGTACTATTCTCAGTGCCGAGATTTCTTCGGGATGCGTGCCGATCAAGGTAGAACAGATTGCCCCGGCGACGTATGTGGCCCGGGTGCCCGATGAAAAACTGTTTTCGACCTCTCGCTTCTACCTGGGGCTTACCGCCGATGTGCCTGAAAAAGAACTGGTCATATCAGCGCTTCAGAGAATCAAGATGTCGTCTCGTGATCGACTCGAAATCCTTATTCCCTCGGCCATGCCCGGGCTGACCCTGGTGCATGTCGCCAATCCGCCTCACGGACTTTCAACCAAACCGGGGTACGTGTACTTTGGAATGGAGCAGGCGGGAGAGTTCTGGCAGGGAATTCAGGCTTCGGGGTCAATCGCATTCTACTTCCCGGCGGATCTGCCCGGTCTGACCATGGAAATGTATGCCTTACGCGAAAGGAGCTGACGGATGGCGAATACATCCTTCACTCAAACAATAACGTCACAGACAATGGGAGTCGATCTTACCGCCACGGTTGCCCCGGCCCCGGAAACGCTGGAAACGCTCAGCACCGATCTGCTCCTGATCGTAATCCGGATGCGGGAAGCCGAAGACCTTGGCGAACCTCGTGCGCTCAAAAAACTGATTCAGCATTATATCGGACTATTCGAGTCGAACTGCCGCTCAATTGGGACATCCGACGAGCATACCAGGGATGCAATGTATGCACTGGTTGCTTTGCTCGATGAAACAGTCCTCAGCGTTCCCGGTCCCTGTCGGGATGTGTGGTTGTCCAGTCCTCTTCAGTTGGAGTATTTCGGAGACAACATCGCGGGAGAAGGCTTCTTTCGTCGACTTGATGCGCTTCAAGGGCAATCCGACGCCGAAGAGGTACTGGGGATCTACTATCTCTGCCTTTCTCTTGGCTTTGAGGGGAAGTATCGCATTATGAATCCCGAAGAACGCGAGAAGATCATCGCCGAACTCGCGGAACGTTTGGGAGGAGGTCGAGAGAAAAAACGACTTTCGCCCCACGCATTTCGTCCGGTGAGTACCCTGAACAAGAAACGAGCGGGATTCACCCTCGTACCTCTCTGGATGTTTGGCGCAGTCGGTGCGGCGGCAACACTCGTCCTCTGGATAACGCTCTACCTGATGGCAGGCACGCCCGTTTGATTTCGGATTTGGGATTTCGGATTGCGGATTGGATGTGATCTCAAATCTCAAATCTCAAATCTCAAATCTCAAATCTCAAATCATTTTCCGTCATGACGGCAATGCATGCTTGGGTTCATGAACGACATAACTCTGGCTGCAACCCGCAGAATCTGTGAAAAATATTACAAATCAACTCCTTTTTTTAATTTCGAATGATTTTCTGTTGACTGGCTCGTAGTCCTACTGTATATTTGTGGTGAAATCTTTCACAGATAGAACCGGGGGCTGCTACGAAGATTCCGAAACGAACCTCAACGGCATCGATTGAGCGGCTCTGTACGCTATATCGGGGATTGGCCGATCTCGAAGCGCGGGGGGTTGGGCGGGTTTCGTCGTCGAAGCTGGGATCACTGCTTGGGATTGCCCCGCACAATATTCGCAAGGACATAAACATCCTTGGGGAATTGGGGGAAACGGGCGCGGGATACGATGTCTATCGCCTGAGAACCGCGCTTCAGGAGAAGCTGGGACTCAAGCATTCCCGCCGGGTGGCGCTTGTCGGGCTTGGTCGACTCGGTCGGGCGGTGCTGGAGCATGAGCAGCTGGTGGAGAAAGGATTCGACATTGTGGTCGGATTCGACAGCAATATGAATCGTCTCGAGACTATTCGTACGGAAATCCCCGTCCACCATGCCGATGAGATTTCCGAGGTCGTTCGGAAAGAAAGAATCCCGCTGGGAATCATCACGGTGCCGTCTTCGGCAGCCCAGGAGACGGCCGACCGGCTCATTGAAGGCGGGGTGACCGGGATCGTGAATTTCAGCCCGGCGGTGATCGTTTCCGACCGACCGAACGTCACCGTTTCGAATATCGATCTGGTGGGGCGGCTGATGGTTCTCACCGCTCGCGAGGCCGTACGTGCCGGCGAAGACGATTCGTCGGTTGGATAAGAAATAGAACGATAGAAATTACCGGGGTGTTCGGAAATATGGGACACTCTCGAACTGAGAAGAAAAGGAGAAGGGGTATGGGACGCGTTTTCAATTTTTCAGCAGGACCGGCAACTCTGCCGGAACCCGTTTTGCGTAAAGCAGCCGAAGAAATGACCGATTATCAGGGGACGGGTATGTCGGTCATGGAAATGAGCCACCGCTCCTCGGCGTACAAAGACCTCATTGACTCCGCCGAAAAAACGCTTCGGGGACTCATGGGCATTCCGGACAACTACAAGGTGCTCTTCCTGCAAGGGGGGGCTTCCAGCCAGTTTGCCATGGTCCCGTTGAATCTGTTCGGCAAGACCAAAAAAGCCGACTACATCAATACCGGTGCCTGGTCGAAAAAAGCAATTGCCGAAGCCAAACGGTTCGGTTCGGTGAACGTGGTTGCTTCATCCGACGACAAAAACTTTACGTATGTGCCGAAAACGGAAGCCGGCATGTTCGATCCCGATGCTGCGTATGTACATATTACCAGCAATAACACTATTTACGGAACTCGATATGCATCGCTTCCGCCGACAGGGGACAAAACACTGGTCAGCGATATGTCTTCATGCATTCTTTCCGAGAAGATCGATGTCTCAAAATACGGCGTCATCTATGCCGGTGCCCAGAAGAACATCGGACCGGCGGGTGTCACGGTGGTCATTGTGCGTGACGACCTTGTCGGGAATGCGCTTGACGAAACACCGACAATGTTCAATTACGAGACGCATGCAAAGGCCGGCTCGATGTTCAACACGCCGCCGACCTATTCAATCTATATCGCAAAGCTGGTCTTTGACTGGCTTCAGGAACAGGGCGGCGTCTCCGCCATGGAAGAGCGCAACAAGCGAAAAGCCGCGCTCCTCTATGATTTTCTCGACAACTCGAAACTCTTCTCCGGGACCGCGGCGGCAGAGGATCGGTCGCTGATGAACGTCCCGTTCGTTCTGCCGACCGACGAACTGAATGCGGCGTTCATTGCCGAGGCGGAAAAGGAGGGGTTGGTAACCTTGAAGGGGCATCGCTCCGTTGGGGGTATGCGTGCAAGTATCTAC
>CAZEMW010000461.1:0-3885 GCA_964513105.1 uncultured Fibrobacterota bacterium | reverse complement strand
CGACGACAATGAAGAAGTTCGACTTCTTATCGAATCTCTGCTTGAGGACGAAGGGTACACGGTTGTGCCCTGCGAGCGGGGAGATCAGGCCATTGCACGCGTTCGATCGGAAGGTATGGATCTGGTGCTGCTTGACAGAATGCTCCCCGACGGGGACGGGCTTGAGGTGGCCCAGGTTATCAAAGCTGCTCAGGGACCGGAGTATTTTATTCCAACCATAATTATTTCTGCTCTGGATTCGGAACAGGACAAAATCGAAGGCCTGCAGGTCGCCGACGACTATATTTCCAAGCCGTTTTCGAATGATGAGCTGGTTGCGCGTGTTCGGTCCATGCTGCGGATCCGCGATTTGCAGAACGAGTTGTATCGTTCGCAACGACGATACCAGTGTTTGTATGACAATGTTCCGGAAATGTGCGTCTCGCTGAACGAGGAAGAAAGAATAGCCGACTGCAATCAGTCCTTCTGTCGGATGTTCAGCATTTCCAGGGATGCCGCGGTGGGGAAACCGTTTCTGGAGCTGTTCGCGAAGGAGGAACGAAACGGACTTCGGCATTACCTGACCGAAGCACGTAATGAGGCCGGTGAATCGGCCGGACCACAGCGTATCTGTCAAACCGTTCGTCAGACCTCCTCGGGAGAAATGATGGTCGTCGGCGTTCGGTTTGCACGGGTAAATGATCAGTATACCGGAGTCGGCAAAATAGTTACGATGCATGATCTCACGCGGGAAGTTGCGCTCGAGCGGGAACAGCGAATCGCCAGACAGCAGTTGTATCGATCTGCACGAATGGCCTCGATCGGTACCCTCGCCTCCGGGGTGGCTCATGAACTGAATAATCCACTTGCCGCAATACTCGGGTTCTCCGATGCCCTGGTCCAGCGGTTCTCGTCCGAGGAGAACAGCAATCCCCAGGAAGTGAAACAGTACCTTGAAATCATCTGTGGTGAGGCCATTCGCTGTCGGGATATTGTCGATAATCTCTCTCGATTCGCTCGGGAGAGTGAGTGTCGAATCCGTCCAGTTTCCCTGAAGCAATGTCTTGAGTCGGCGGTACGGCTTATTTCTTCTCGGGCGAATAAGCGCGGCATTTCAATTGTGGATTCATTTGCAGAAGACCTCGTGGTCAGGGCCGATCCCCAGAAGCTTGGACAGGTTTTCCTCAATCTTCTTACCAATGCCGTGGATTTCAGCACCGACGGCATAGTGGTGCAACTCAGGGCAGAGCAGCCCTCCGATCGGAAAGGACGAGTACTGGTCCGAGTAGAGGATAACGGCCGTGGCATGACGCCCGAGGTGCAGCAGCGGGCATTCGACCCGTTTTTTACGACCAAAGAGGTTGGTCAGGGGCTCGGGCTTGGTTTGGCAATTTGTCATCGACTGATGGAGGAGTGTGAAGGCTCCATCGATTTGGTTTCTACTCTCAACAAGGGAACTACCGTTTTTCTGGAGCTTCCCGCACAATAATTGCCCTTTCCGTCCCAATATTGTATAAAGAGGGATGGGAATTCGTCACGCATAATGCGATACACTTGCACGGAGGAATGCAATGTCGGTGAACAGTAAAGGCCGGATTCTCGTCGCCGACGACGAGGAATCGCTACGGTTTCTGCTTCAGAATGAACTGACACGGGCGGGCTACACCGTCGATGTCGCTTCCGACGGTCCCACTGCGCTCGCCCGAATGAGGGAAGAGGCGTACCACATTGCATTGATCGATATCGTGATGCCGAAGATGGACGGCGTTTCTGTTCTTCGAGCGATCCGTGAAGAGGGTATCCCTTCGGAGGTTATCATTCTCACGGGGAATGCTTCAATTGAGAGTGCTATTGAGTGCATGAAGCTCGGCGCATTTGAGTATGTCCGCAAACCCTACGCCCTCAATGAACTCCTCATCCACATTGGCCGGGCCATGGATCATCAGCGATCCCAGCTCGGCATGAAACTCCTCAAAGAGGAATTGCGAAGAAGCGGACGAAGCGGAACGCTGGTCGGAAGCAGCAAGCCGATGACTAAACTGAGGGACTTCATCTCCCGAGTCGCCCCGACGTCCTCAACGGTCCTTGTCCTGGGGGAAAGCGGAACAGGGAAAGAGCTGGTCGCCCGGGCGGTGCATGAGGAAAGCAATAACAAAGACAAACCATTTGTAGCGATAAACTGTGCATCGCTGTCGGAATCCCTTCTTGAGAGCGAGTTGTTCGGACATGAGAAAGGCGCGTTTACGGATGCTAAAACCCAGAAGCGGGGACTGGCCGAAGTGGCGGATGGTGGAACGCTTTTTCTGGATGAGATCGGTGAGCTTCCTCTCCATTTCCAGGCAAAGCTGTTGCGTTTCCTCGAGACTGGTGAAATCCGTCGTGTGGGAGGAACCAAAAATATCAGTCTGAATGATCGAATCATTTGTGCGACCAACAAGCCCCTCGAGGAACTGGTGGCACGAAACGAGTTTCGTAATGATCTCTATTATCGGCTCAATGTGATATCCGCCGCAGTTCCTCCGCTTCGAGATCACGTTGACGACATTCCCGAACTGGTGGAGCACCTTCTGGCCATACAATCGTGGAATCGAACGTTTGACGAAGGGGCGTTACGGGTTCTTCGGGAATACGATTGGCCGGGAAATGTTCGTGAGCTGAAAAATGTCATTGAGCGTACCTGCATTCTTTGTCCCAACCACGTTGTTCGGGCCGAGGATCTCTCATTTCTCAGGGCGCCCGAATCACCTCGGGAAAGGGAGGGTGGGGAGATGAAGCCGGAACTGGTGGACGTCATGGTTCACCCGGCCTTTGATGAGAACGCTCTTTCGCTCAAGGAAATGGAACGACGGCATATTATCAACGTCTTGAAACATACCGGCGGTCACAAGGGGAATGCCGCCACGCTTCTGGAGATAAACCCCAAAACGCTGTACCAGAAGATGAAACTCTATAGCATTGTTTCCGAGTATCGATAATCCTGTGCCGCCCGGCGCACGCGCTTTCGGTCACACAAAACCATTGTTTCTTCGGCGACTTTTCTTGAGGCTTTTCCGGTATCTGCGAAGACCGCGATTACTCCTCAATTCGCCGAAGCCTTCTCAACAGCCATTCCAGAGAAAAAAGAAGAACCGCGGCAAGCAGCAGTATCCATGACCGACGGACCTGCAAGGGATACGAAACAATTTTGCCTCCGCCCGTAACGGTTTCAGATGATCCGACTATTCGTCGCAGAGAACTCGTATCGGAGAGTGCGACCGGGGCCGCCATCTGATCGAGTTGAGAGGTGTTCTGACCCATAACCAGAATTTCCGAGTTGTCGGGAAGAACCCGGAACGTGTTTGAGTCGGAATGTCTTTTCTCTTTACCTTTGATGTCGGCTTCATATCGATAGCTTCCGGCGGGGAGTGGCGGAATACGCGATACCGCACCGGCCAGGGTGAAGGTCGGCACCTCAACGACGGTATCGAAAGCCGGGGTTCCCGTTGAATCACTCAGCAACAGAGAGACCGAAACCTGGGGAGCTGTCTGAAGCTCTGAGGGAAGAAGGAATCTGAAGGGTATAGAGTCGGTATCATACACCGGGGTCATATCCGGAAACGCACGAAACGTTCTATTCGCGTTTCGTCGGAGCAGATCGACGACGGTTGCAATAAGAAATTCGTCAAAGCCGACTTCTCGTTCGAGGTCCCTTCGGCCGGCCGGCCAGAACTGCCAGCGCCACACTCCCGTTGCGCCGAGAATCAGTACCCGTCGTCCCGCGTATTGCGCTTCATAAAACACCGGTATTTCGGGCGGTTTCGAATCGCTCCGGGTCGTTACTGAGAGATAGCTCGCCTGAGGGTCGGGGATGATTGATTCACATCGGACAATCCCGGCCGGCGGCGGCAGCATTTCCGTGAGTAATTG
>CAZEMW010000460.1:0-3885 GCA_964513105.1 uncultured Fibrobacterota bacterium | reverse complement strand
GCCATGTGGCTGAAACACGGCAATGACCCGATTCTCCATCGTTCGCGCCGCTCCTAGAGCAGCACGGATTTTGTCCGGATTATGGGCAAAATCATCGATTACCGGTATTCCGCCCGCAGTGTATGCAATATCGAATCGACGTGCGATGCCGGAATATGCCTTAGCGGCTGTCTGAATTCTTACCGGATCGGGGACGAATTGCCGCGCAACGAGAACGGAAACAAGAAGGTTTTGTGCCATATACCGCCCGGGATACGGCACACGGTATTCGCTCCCTTCATAAACAATGCCGGCCGAAGCGGGATCACCGCCGGCCCTTTGTGCCGAAAAGTCACCTTTTCCATCAAACCCGAAGGTACGAGCTCCGGGAAGAGCCCCGAGTTCTTTGTATTCGGCATTTACCAGGAGGTGCGAACTATTAACGGCAAATGTCTCGAACAGCTTCAGCAACTCCGGTACAGGTTTGTGGTCCTTCGAAATGTTCAGTATCACACCAATTTTCGGTGCATATTTAACCAGGCTGCCATCACTTTCATCTGCCTCAATTACCAGCACATTAGAGGTTCCGTAAAACGCATTCCCCACCAGTCCTTCGGATTTCAGCTCCCGCGACTCGGCCCCGCATATGAACGATGCATCCACCCCGCTTTTTCGGAGCAAATGGAAGATCAGAGCGGTTACAGTGGATTTTCCACTTGTTCCGGCTACGGCGATCGTGTGCGCAGAGTTCGCTATTGCGGCTAGAATGTCGGATCTGTGATATACCGGAATACCAAGGCGGCGGGCGGAGGCTACATCCGGATTACTGTTCTCAACCGCCGTCGAAACAACCACACCCTCGAGGTCATCCACCACTCCAGAGCCGTCTTGAGGGTACATTTCGCATCCAAGGTTCCGCAGTCCGTTTCTCACATATTCCCGATCGGGCGAGTTCAGCGCACGATCGGATCCGCCGACTTCTACTCCAAGCCATCGGCAATACTGAGCCAGACTGCTCATTCCACTGCCAAGGATTCCGATGAAATGCAGCCGTTTCCGCAATGCCCCGTCAATCAATAACGACAATCATATCCTCCCATACCAAATCGAAGAGTGCCGAAATATCATCGTTTCTCATGCAGACACATCCATGAGAGAATGGCGTTCCAATGATGTCTTCTCGATTGGTACCATGCAGGTAGATGTACCTCTCGAACGTATCGATACCCGGCCCGGCATTTACTCCAGACTCCAATCCTCTTAGTCTAATAATACGGGTAAGGATCATGTTTTCGGTATTCTCACCGGGTCGCCAGATTCTCCCCGTACTGATACGATCCCGAAAGATGGTATATTTCGGTGCACCGGCTCCGATTTTTGCGGTAATGGAGTGTATCCCGGTCGGAGTCTGAAATGAATTCACTCGACATCCCCTACCCTTGCCCGAGGTAGACACCGTGAAGCGGATTGTTGTACCTTGTTTTCCGACCAACAAGAGCTCCTGGCGGTCAATCGAAACAAAAAGGTATTCTTCGGGCACTGCTCCCAGAAGAGTCTCCAGGCGCTTCCGATAGTTTAAGGAAAGTTTAAACTGTTGAGACATTTCGAATTACCGAACGCCAGGGTGAGTGGAGATTGCCCCGAATCGCGGGCAAACAGGGAACTGTCTCACTTCAGATAATGTATATTGCCGAGCCGAGCATCGGCCGGTATCCGATAGCCGTCGGGCGTCACAATTAGGATGCCCCTTTTATTCGGACGGATAATATAATTTAGCCATGTGAGCAGATTTTCAGCAAGGGCGCAGTCAGGCAGGGAACGTCTCCCAACGGATCAGTATAGCAGCACAGATACGCTTACCTACAGCCCTTGCCCAACTCACAAATGCCCCAGGCAGGTGCGATCCTGTGCCGACTTCGGCATTTCTTTGACCGAAGATCGTGGCCCGATCCGACTGGAGAAAACCGGATCGGGAATACTGGAGCCCTGCTTTCCCTGAATTTATGGTCAAAAATGGAGTAAAATGATGGACAGCAGACAGATGAAGGGTACCGACGATACGTGGCGAGTATTCAGAATCATGGCGGAGTTTGTCGAGGGATTCGAGACTCTTTCGCGTGTTGGTCCCTGTATAACCATTTTTGGATCCGCAAGAACCCCCGAAGAGGAGAGCTACTATTCGCTGGCTCGAGAAACAGCATATCAGGCTGTGGAGAATGGATATGGGGTAATAACGGGCGGGGGGCCCGGAATCATGGAAGCGGCCAACCGTGGAGCCTCCGACGCGGGCGGAACCAGCATCGGGCTCAACATTCAGCTTCCATTCGAGCAGGTTCCAAATCCATATATCAAGACGCTTCTGAGTTTCAGGCATTTTTTCAGCAGAAAAGTCATGTTCCTGAAATACACTTCGGGAGTGGTGGTTTTCCCCGGTGGATACGGTACTCTTGACGAGCTTTTTGAAACGTTGACTCTTATTCAGACGCAAAAAGTCACAAGCCTGCCGATGGTGATGATGGGCTCCGGATACTGGAAAGACCTGATCGACTGGCTTCGCAAGAAGATGTTGGCCACCCGCTATATCGACAAAGAAGATATTGACGTATTACGGATGACCGACAATCCCGAAGAGGCCATATCGATCATTAAGGGTCTGGACAGCCGAACACAGGGAGAAGCCAATTTCGTGTGATTCCTGGAAGGGTCCTTCGAGCGCTCCGCAAGAAGGAAACTCCTACCACATACGACGGCCGGGGTCTCTTGCGGCATATTGGCATTATGCCGAGCTGCGTTTTATGGTACCTTAAGGACTCTCTCTATCCTCTCATCATTTATCGCGGCACTGCTCTCATCGATCCCCGCATGGGCTCACGGTTTCCGTCGCTCTTGTGCATAAGCGTACGTTGGGTAATGAAAAACGCGTAATCTAAGCAGGTACAATACGTAATGTCTATCCCGGCCATACCTGAAATCGGCCGCCGATAGTCTTTGTTGCACTAGAAATATCGGCGGCCTTAAACAAGAGGTTTACTCAGACCTGTACCATATTGTAGATTTGTTACGCTTTACCCGAGAATGAACCTACGAAAATCCGACCTCGCTGGAACTTTATGACAGAATTCAGCTCGCTAGTTTCCCAGAAGTGGAACATACCCGAGAACTTAGCTCAACAAATTTGTCGATACTTCGAAGAGGGTGATTCCATCTTCTTTGTAGCCGACTACGTACCGAACATCAGTATTGAGTATTCGCTTGATACGATAGCAGAGATCTATCGATACCTGAGCGGGATTGCCGCTCTGGCACCGAAAAAGAAGCGAGTGACCAATGCGCTCTCTAAAGCCGATGTCCTGAACGACAAAATCGAGCAGCAGATTCGAATGACGGTGAATGCCTCGGAGCTGGACGACATGCTCCTGCCGTTTCGACCGAATCCGCGGAGCAAAGCACAACAAGCTATTAAGAAAGGGCTTGCTCCTTTGGCGGACCGCATTGCAGGTCAGGAGGATGAAAACGGCTCCCTTGAGGAGCTTGCCCAGGAATACGTAGGCAAGCATTCCAGCCTCAAGACGGTCGAAGATGTTATTGGTGGCGTTAGGGACATACTGGTTGAACGTTTTGCCTACGATTCGACGGTACGGTCTATGGTCCGTGATTTTGGTCTCGAGGATGGCTTTTTCGAGGTCAATCCGAAAAATAAAAAAGATCGCGATTTTGCCAAATACCGTGGCCGAATGCTTTCTGTCGAGGAGCTTACATCGGAAGAGCTTCTCATGCTTTTTGAAGCCGAGGATCGCAAACAGATACGCCTTAAACATGGCGTTCAGCTCTTCAGAATTACGGAACTGCTCCGCCACCATTTCATTGAGAACCCCGATGCGATCGGTTTTGACCTCATTAGCGACG
>CAZEMW010000459.1:0-3907 GCA_964513105.1 uncultured Fibrobacterota bacterium | reverse complement strand
TTTGATCTTTGTGGACTTGGGATTGAGGGTGAAAAGAAGCGGGCCGGTTTTTCCGGCCCGTTTTCAGGTTCCTGCACAACCTGTGACTATTCGTCTCCTCGAGCATACGAATTGTTGGGTTGCGGCGTTCTGCAAAGCTGTTTTGCATCCACCCCGGTTTCGACGGCAAGTTCGGCCAAACGATCAAAGAGCCGATCGTCGGCAACCGGTTCTCGGCACAAAAGCCATAAGCTTTCCTTGTCCTTGTCGGCAATTATCACGTACTGCTGATTTTCTCGATCGTAGTCGAGGATTTCGTAGGTTCTGGTGAAGATGCCGTAGAAGCGTACCTTGACCCGCGCAGGGTTGCGTGAGTCCGGGTGCGCCACTCCCTTGAGGGAAACCTCCGAACCTCTCCCATGATCTTTGAAGCCGCGAAACTTGAACTCGATGTTACCGTCGCCACGCTCGGTGAAAACAGCTTCAACGTTCCCAAGTTCCCGCTCCTTATCATTATTCAGACGAGCGGTTTGATACCACCGGCCTGCGAGATTGGACACGGAAAC
Source organism: uncultured Fibrobacterota bacterium (assembly GCA_964513105.1). Lineage (GTDB taxonomy): Bacteria > Fibrobacterota > Chitinivibrionia > Chitinivibrionales > CAYFVL01 > CAYFVL01. The sequence goes on along the minus strand of CAZEMW010000459.1, from coordinate 3,362 downwards.
GTCTCCCGGGCTCGAGAGAACCGGGGCCAGAAAACCAACTACGGCAATTTGAAGGAAACTAAAAAACGCGGGGGTCTTGAATGAGAGTTTGCCTGCAGTTTTCTTCGATGATGAACTGATCATGAAAGTACCCTTTCATTGCAAAAGAGACGGTGAAAAAAAATAATGAAGTGGTCGTCACTTCTGGGGGAATTACGACGGCTCAGGCTCGGATATTCCGCAAACGATTGAAAAATTTTCATTGGGTGATGACGGCAAATGCTCGCACCCGCTTTCCGCGGGAAATTGTGAACGGCGGAAAGACGAAAACATGCCTTTGGGGACACAAACGGTTCCACTCAGGTTATTCCCTCTCGCTGAAAGTATCAATACCTTATATCCATGGATTGTTTTCTGCCCTTGAATACACAAATTTCCACGTTTTTGGGCTTCTGGTTTTCCGCAAATATCATGGAAGAGAGGTTTAAAATGAAACCACGGTCGGCAGTTACGATGATGATTTTTCTGTTTTTATGTTTCGTTATTCTGCATGCGCAGCACAAACGTATTTTGTGTAGCAGGTGGCCGTCCGATGAGTAAGGGCCGGTCCGCATACGCCTCACGCTCCCCGTCACTAAGGGTTCGCGCAAAAATGACTTCACATTTTTCGCTTGCTCTTGTTTGCGGATATTTTCGTTGCATCTCTTGAGCATGGCGCCGTTGTTATGGCTCTGCGAGATGCGCCTCGATATCCACAAAAATAGCTGCGCGAGAAAACGCAAATTTATTTCTACTCGAACCCTAAGGACGTTCGCCGAGGCGGACCACATGATAAGGTTGCGGTTGACCAGACGAGTCAGTTTTAGCAGTTGATAAGGTAACAGTATTCGGAGGTGAAAATGGTCCCCTTACGAAAGCTACACATTGGGTCTCTATCGACATTTGTTTTCTTTCTTCTTCTTTTTTCATTGCTCATGGTCTGCGGCAATTCAACCGATCCGACCGGTCCGGGAGACGCCAACGGTCGGGATACGACGGAAACAGAGGACACGACGGGTTCCGACTCGACGATAAGTCCGCTCGATACCATGGCCGGTATTATCGTGCCGGACACCATCGAATTAGCCGATTCGCTGGACACGGTTTCGATCATTATTGAAAGTAATCCATCGTATGCATTTTCATGGACAACCTTTGCCTGGCACACATGGATTACCGTTGCAGATTCCGGTAGCAATGGGGATACGCTGACCATCGTCGTTGATCGCAATAATCCAGATTTGTCCGACGGGTTGAACCGCGGATGGTTCCGCATTGATCCAATTCACGACAGCCTCGAAAGCAAGAGGGTGAATGTATCGGTTCGGAAGTTGGCCGATGGCGATCCGAAGCTTTCGGTTACTGTTCCTGTAACCGGTTTCGAGAACAAGTACGATTCACTCCATTGCCATATCGCCAATGAAGGAGGCGGCAAACTCGTCTGGCGGGCAACCGGCCCTTCCTGGCTGCGAATCGTTCCCGATTCAGGGGTCTTCGAGCGGAACAGCATCCGGCTGTACGCACTCCGCGATTCGCTGGTACCCGCGGTTTACATGGATTCCATTCTTTTCACCTCAAACGGCGGAGATACCGCGGTTACCGTTTCCATAAGTATTCCGATCGACACCGCTACCTGGTCGATAACCGATTTCTGGCCGCAAGATATTGGTAATCGCTGGGTCTGGGTTCATCCCGACAAAACATCCTGGTTGGCAATTGAAGTTGTTGATTCGTTCAGCCGTGAGGGTTCTCCGGTATGGAAATGGCAGGCCGACGATTCAAATGGCGGGAGCACCGAATTCCATGTGACCGGCATATCAACGATCGGCGGTGATGTTTTTTCCATTACGGCCGATTCTTCGAAACTCGCACAGGTGACATACGGCTCATATCCAGATTGCGGCAAGGTAGATTGCTGGACAAGTACATATGTGTTCGGATTGTTTTCCCTTCCGATTACGCCTGGGAGCTTTCAGGATCCTTACTGGAAGACCTCCGGCGAATACATATCGGGATCGCTATCGGACCTTATGAACGTCTTTCCCATCTGGGCCAACGACAATGCCGACATATCCGACTTGGCAATCACCAAGGTGGATACGTGCATGGGCCTCAGGAACACCGGGACATCAAGCGACAAGCTCTATACCATTCTCGCAAAAGATGTCGGGCCTTTGATCTGGGACGGGTTTACCTGCGAATACTGTCGCATTGACGGCCGGGAATACGGTGAACTGCCCGATATCCAGCCTCAACGATTCTCGGTTAACGACGACCCCGATTCCGAGCTGCTTTACTGGTTTCAGGGGGACAACGGGTCGAAAATCCATTATCTTGGATATCGCGACAACGGTATGCCGGTTCCCAACCACATAGTTTTCGAAGATGTGGACGGGCAGGTCGCGGGAACGATTTTTATGCGAGCCGATTTTATGCCGGCCATGTGGGTGACTGACGGAATCACGGTGGGTCTCCACAATACCAATCCATATGACAGTCTTGCGCAAGATTCCACGTTTGATCCGACACATGCCTACCACATGGCGCTGGTGGATGGGGAACAGTACGACTTCTACGCCGACGTCTATCCCCACGATCCCTACGAAGTGCTCGATTCGCTCGAATGGCATTTCAATATGTGGCTGACACATCTGCGCGATGAATTCGAGTCTCTTGGCATACAGTCATACGAAGACCTTGTGGCACTGGGCTACATCGATTGGCCGCATCGTGAACGTTGGCAGGTTATCGCCAACATGATAGCAGTCGGCGCGGCCATTATGAAATACGAAATGGATACTATTCAGGTGCTTGGAAAGCGTGCGGGATTGAATACGAAGCATTCCAGGCCAATTACTCTGAAAGAAATCGAAGAAATGTGGAAAAAAGTCCTCGAGTATCTCAAGGATGAGCTTGAGTGCAAGTATTGCCCGAAACCCGGCGTACCCACGGTCGAAATGCTGCAGTGCCAGGGCCTCAAGGCGGTCATCTGGACGGGACAGATATGTCACTCAAGCTACATGCCCTTGAGCACGTCGGCATCGAAATGTCTGGAATTATGCCAGGTCTCGACAATGTGCTTCACCAACATCTGTATGCCCCGGGACGTCGCGGTATCGGATGTAGAGAATGTCCTTTTCAGTAATAACCTCAAATTGACTCCTGATGAGGTGAGGGACGCGATAAAACAGAATGTTGACAATTTTAAGGCCATTGGCGACTTGTTCCAATAGTGCTCGAACGAAAGGCGGCCGGATCGATCAGCAAAGCAATGTCGCTCATTACAAAAACTGGCCGCTTTCCCAGTGCTCGATTGGCGGAAGATTGTCCGGGTTGTCCAAGAC
>CAZEMW010000458.1:0-3915 GCA_964513105.1 uncultured Fibrobacterota bacterium | reverse complement strand
GTATCACTCAGGTAGAAGCACCTCATCCGCCCGGCCTTTCCCACAAGATGGTCTTGTTTGCCCCTCTACGGGACATCCAACTACCTTCCTCTGAAGGAGTTTCTGTCCATCAGTTTGTTTGTAGAAAAGGGCGACCTTTCCATAGGTAGATGTCAGATTATCCCAATGAGGCAAGTCCATTTCAAGCTTGTGCCCCTGGTTTCCGGGGAAGGGCTCAAAGCGAATGGTATATTTTCCTCTTTGAATATACGGTTCCGGAGAGATCATGAGGCAATGCAAAGCTACGGTGAATAAGAATCAAATTCTGGCGGAAGGGATGCACGAAATCTCTCTTGCCATGGACCTCCTCATCCCCCCCACCCCCGGCCAATTCCTCACCATCCGCCTCTCCCAAACCACCACCCCTCTCCTCCGACGCCCGTTCGCCTTCTCCGACTACGACCCCGAACGGAATACCGCTTCGGTGATCTACCTCAAGCGGGGGGCGGCTACTTCGTTTTTGGCTTCGCGGGAGGCGGGGGATGTGCTCGATGTGATTGCGCCGTTGGGGAATGGGTTTCCGCAGCCTGAAGTGGGGCGGCCGGTGGTGCTGGTTGGCGGGGGGATTGGATTGGGGCCGGTGCTGTTTATGGCGAAAAGCCTGGCACTGGCCGGACGAGAGTGTGTGCTGGTGGTGGGGGGACGGACCTCCGGGACGATTCCCGGGGAGGAATTGTTTGAAGGGGTGGATACGGTTATCTGTACCGACGACGGATCTTACGGGTTTGCCGGGACCACGGTGGATTATCTTCGGGCTGAGAAGCTTGCCTCGTCGGATACGGAGTTGTATGCCTGTGGCCCCGAGCCGATGCTTCGGGCGTGTCATGCATACGCGAAAGAAACCGGCGCACGATGCTGGGTTTCGATGGAGCAGGTGATGGCGTGCGGGGTGGGGGCGTGTATGGGGTGTGTGGTGAAAACGACCACCCCGGCCGGATATGCCCGGGTGTGTAAGGAAGGGCCGGTGTTTAATGCTGAGGAGATTGTGTGGGAGTAAATAATCCGCCTGATTTGACCGTGAAAATCGGCAACGGCATTCTTCCCAACCCGGTTGGAACGGCTTCGGGTACGTTTGGGTACGGAAGTGAGTATGAAACGCTCGTGGACCTGCATGCGGTTGGGGCTATTTATACCAAAGCCGTTACCCAAGAACCTCGTCCCGGCAATGAGATGCCGCGAATTGTCGAGACGCCCTCGGGCATTCTGAACTCAATTGGTCTGGCAAACGTGGGATTGGAGCGGTTTCTCAGTGAAAAGGTCCCGATGTTCACCCGGATGCCGTCGGAAATAATCGCCAATGTGGCCGGCTCACGTGAAGAAGAGTATGTTCGTGTTGTTGAGCGGCTTGAGAGCTGTGAAGCGCTTTTTGGATATGAAATCAACATTTCCTGTCCAAATGTGAAGCACGGCGGTCTGGCGTTCGGCACCGATGCCGCACAGGTGGAGAGTCTCACCGCAACGCTGCGGAAACGGACCGAAAAGCCGCTGATAATCAAGCTGACGCCGAATGTAACGGATATCACCGCTATTGCCAAGGCTGCCGAGCAGGGGGGCGCCGATGCGGTTTCGTGCATCAATACGTTGGTGGGAATGGTGATCGATACTTCGAAACTGCGACCGGTCCTGGCCGCGGGAACCGGTGGGCTGTCCGGGCCGGCGATCAGGCCGGTGGGGGTGGCAATGACCTGGCGCGTATCTCGGGCGGTGAGCATTCCGGTGGTCGGACTCGGCGGGATCATGTGCGCGGATGATGCCATTCAGTATCTGCTTGCCGGGGCCGCTGCGATACAGGTTGGGACCGGCACATTTGTAGACCCTTCGATACCGCAACAGGTTTTCGAAGGCATCCGAGCTTTCATGGATTCGCATAACCTCTCCTCTATATCCGACTTCCATTCCCTGCTTTCGTAATACCTGCTGCAGAGCTGAACAATTGCGGCGCCATTTCGTAATTTAAGTTTGGTGGTGGAAAAGCCCGTCGGGATGCAAAGCATGCCTGGAAACGCCGGGACACCGATAATGCTTCAGGAAAGTGGGATATCGTCGTATGATTAAAGTGATGAGTACCGTTGCACTGGTCGGGCTCATAGTCCTGTGGGGCTGCGGTGGTTCACAGGAGGTCGGAAAGGCCGGTGAAGTGGTAGAGATTTCCGATGTCCACGAGTTTCGTACCACGATAAACGATGCCGGATCACAGCTTTTGATGTTTGACTTCTGGGCTTCCTGGTGTGGCCCCTGTGTGGTTCTTAACCCTACGATAAAGAATATTGCCAAACAAAACCCGAAGCACGTTCGGGTGTTCAAGGTCAATACCGATCGTTTTCCGGGGCTGTCGGGCTCAATGGGAGTGCGCGGGATTCCGCACGTCACCTTCATCAAAGACGGCAAAGAGGTACACTCTCTTACCGGGGTGAATCCGGCTTCAGCCTACCAGCGGGTGATCGACAGGTACAAGTAATTTGGCATAAGATGCTGTGGTAAAACAAATTGTATGAAAACATCTCTGCAAGAAATACATACCTCATCGCTTAGATTGCTCTCCATAATTTCTGCTTTGATGCTGGTAGTTTCCTGCACGACGGCGCCTCGATATACCCGAGCGCCCTCGCGTGGAAGCACAAAGCCTCCGACGCGTGTTCCCGAGAAGAAGACCGAGAAGCGAATTGAGAGTTCGGTGCCCGGCGGGGGAGTAGTCGGGACGGCCTCGTATTACGGACCCGGATTCCAGGGACGATCTACGGCGTCGGGGGAACGGTTCAATATGTACGATCTAACCGCGGCGCACCGGACATTGCCCTTTGGGACGAAAGTTCAGGTGACGAATTTGTCGAACGGAAAATCGGTTACCGTTCGCATCAACGATCGTGGTCCTTTTAAAAGGGGCCGAATCATCGACTTATCGAAAGCGGCCGCCGGAAAGATAGACATGATTTCGAGCGGTACGGCGCGGGTGCGGGTGAAGGTTCTTCAATGATCATTCCTTGCAATTTCAAAGGCAACCTTTTATTTTGACAGGTATGAAACGTGCCTACCTGCAAACAGTTCAAAATTATCTTTCCTATTTTCCTTGTGTTGCAGTATTAGGGGCTCGTCAATGCGGCAAGACCACGCTGATGCGCATGCTTTCTGGAGATTGGGGTTTCTACGATCTCGAAAAAGCGCGAGACATGGAGGCCGTGTCTCGGGACCCGGATTTGTTTCTTCGGCTTAACAGCGAAAACGTGATAATTGATGAAGCGCAGATGCTTCCTGCTCTTTTCCCTGCTCTCCGAGTTGCCATTGATGAGAATCGGTTGCGAAAAGGGCGATTCGTAATCACCGGCTCCAGTTCACCGGACTTGCTCTCTTCAATATCGGAATCTCTGGCCGGTCGGGTGGGGATAATCGAGATGAGCCCGTTAAGCTACTCCGAATCGATTGGTATACTGCGCCCCGTGTTTCCACAGCTTCTGGATTCCAGGGTAAATGCCGAGGCTGTGCGAAATGAGTTACGACCGGCCGGAAGCACACCGAAGGTCCTTGAATTTTGGTTTTACGGGGGATATCCGGAGCCCTGGGTGGAAGATTCCCATCAGTTTCGCAGGCATTGGATGGAGCAATATATTTCTACCTATATCTATCGTGATATCTCTTTTCTGTTTCCCAAACTGAACAAGAACCGTTTTCAGCTTTTCATTTCCCAACTGGCGGGATTGTCGGGAACAATCGTCAATTTGTCTGATCTCTCGCGGGCCCTGGAAATTTCTCAACCGACAGCGCGTGAGTACCTGAGAATCGCCGACGGGACCTTTGTCTGGCGGACGGTGCCGGCTTTCTCGAAAAACAGCCTTCGCTCTCTCATCCGCCACCCCAAAGGCCACCTTCGCGACTCCGGGC
>CAZEMW010000457.1:0-3924 GCA_964513105.1 uncultured Fibrobacterota bacterium | reverse complement strand
CCTATTTGGTGAGCATTCCGACTGGGCCGGTCAATACCGGCGCATCAATGCCGACATTGAAAAAGGCTTCACAATTATAGCCGGTACCAACCAGGGGCTGTACGCAACGATCAAACCTCACCCTACAAAACTGATTTTCCGTGCGTCTCTGGAGACGGGTGAACGCCCCGAACCAATTGAGATCCCCATGGAGCGACAGGCATTGCTCGAGCTTGCTCAGCAGGGGGGGTTTGGAAGCTATGCGGCCGGGGTCGCCTATCAGGTACTTACCCACTATCGGGTGAGAGGCCTTGAAATCGACAACTATAGAACAGATCTTCCGGTAAAAAAGGGACTTTCATCAAGTGCCGCCGTTTGCGTACTGGTCGCCCGTGCGTTCAACCGCGTGTATGATCTCAAAATGACGGTACGCGGCGAGATGGAATTCGCCTACCTTGGAGAAATCACCACTCCGTCTCGCTGTGGTCGAATGGACCAGGGTTGCGCATTTGGAAACAGGGCAATTCTTATGACCTTCGACGGGGAACAAACCGACGTACAGGAAATAAATGTTGGGAAAGACCTGTATTTCGTTCTGGTTGACCTCTGCGCGGCCAAGGATACCAAAGAGATACTGGCGAAACTCAACCGGTGCTATCCCTTTGCCGAAGACGAACTGCAGGAAGGGGTTCAAAAGCTACTTGGGCCGGTTTTTGCCGACATCAGCAACAACGCAGCGACGGCTCTGAGACGTGGGGACGCCGAAGAGGTAGGCAGGTTCATGACACTTGCCCAACAGGAGTTTGATCGGTACGCAATGCCGGCATGCCCGTCTCAGCTTACCGCGCCAGTACTTCACAAAGTACTGTCATACGAACCGATCCGCAAACACGTTCTCGGAGGGAAAGGGGTCGGCTCACAGGGAGACGGTACGGCCCAGTTTATCGTACGGAACGAAGATGATCAGCGTACGGTCATTGAAATCCTCGAACGAGATCTTAAGGTACAGTGTCTCGACCTGACACTCAAAGCGGGAACCCGCGTTCGGAAAGCGGTTATTCCTGCGGCCGGATTCAGCACCACCCATTTCCCAGCCTCAAAGGCGCTTAAAAAGGAGCTGTTTCCCGTTATCTGCAAAGACGGACGTGCAAAGCCAATAATTATGGCTATTGTTGAAGAAGCCGTGAATGCGGGCATCGAGGAAGTTGCGATAGTTGTACAGCCCGGGGATCGAAAGATATTTGAGGACTTTTTCTGCACACCTCCGGCCATTGAAAACTACAACAAACTATCGACTCAGGATCGAAAATACAGCCAGTACCTCCAGGAACTCGGCCACCGAGTAACGTTCATTACCCAGGAACGGCAGGACGGCTTTGGGGATGCGGTATATCAGGCACGCGAATGGGTGGGGGACGAACCGTTCATGCTACTTCTCGGCGACCACTTGTATGCGGCCGATTCGGGCGCTGATTCTTGCGCCCGCCAGGTTCTTGATTCGTATGAAAAAATCGGTGAGAGTATCGTCGGTCTGAAAGCAACTCCCGAGCACCTCGTCCACAACTTTGGGTGCGTAAACGGTATCTGGCGAGACGAAGGCAAGCTTCTGTCCTCAACCGAAATATGCGAAAAGCCCGACATCGAATATGCGCGCAGGCATTTGAACGTTGAAGGCCTTCCCGCGGATCAATATCTGACGGTCTTCGGGATCTATGTCCTGAAACCGGACATTTTCCAGTATCTCGAGGAGTCAATCGGACAGAACCTTCGGGAGCACGGAGAATTCCAGCTCACCCCGAGCCTGGACCGTTTGCGTCAGGAGCACGGACTTGCCGGATGCGTCGTGAAAGGCCGACGGTTCGATATTGGGACCCCGGCAGCGTACGGTGAAGCTCTGACGCTTTTCAGGGAGTTCTGATTCGCTCAGAGTGCCCGGCCGAATTCCGCCAATCCTTTCACCAGTGCCCTTTCTCCGCTTCCCGGAAGAAAGGGTACTAATACCTACATCACCATAATTTGGGTCCTACCCGACAGCTACCGATTCCCTTCTCACCGCCGGGCATGTGACAAGCCTCGGTAATTGAGGATCAAGAGGCTTTCCATGTCTCGATAGAGCCCACCACGTACTGCTTCCCGTTGTATTCCACCGTTTGCCCCGGTTTTCCCCCGAGAAGTCCGTTTGCTGCGGGAGCAGTATATGACAACACGCCGGCGGTGGGATTGGAATCCCAGGGACCGAGTATAGTCAAGATCTGGTTTTCTCCCCCGTTTTCCTGCGATTGGAGATTCACCCGTGTCCCAATCGACACACAGGACGTATCAACTGTCGACGGCTCAATAATACGGGCCTGCTCGAGTTGATCCTGTAGGGTTTTTGCTCGGGAGGACAGGAATTCCTGCCGAGATCGTGCCGCATGATACTCGAAATTCTCCTTCAAGTCACCAAAAGATTTTGCTCTTCGCAACTCTTCCGTATTGTGTGGAATATCTTCTTTGATGAGCTTCATGAATTCTTCTTTTTTCGCCTCCAGCGCCTCGGCTGAAACAAAGAAAGTCGTCTCCACATTTTTGTTCAGATCGGGAAACCGGGCAAGGGTATCTTCTCGAATCCACTGCCGCCGATAGTCTTCGAGCGTCGAATCCCGATCGAGGGCTGCCAGAAGGGCATTCGCATCTTTGGCCTCAAGCTTTCCCAGTCCGATCGAGAACGCACCGCCTTGATCAAACTGTTTCTTGAGCATGGCCTGATGCTCTCTCATCGAAGTCTCGGAAAGGGCGTTTATCAATGCCTGCATAAAGCCCCAATCGGCAAGTGCCTTCAATTCCTCTCGTTGCGGCAGCTCCCTGCACAGCCACAAATAGAACCGCGGCATTTCGGTAGGATTGTTGAGTGTCGAGCGAACCATACGTGAGAATTCATCCCATTCGGTCTCAATGAGGGCTTCATACAGGAAACCCATCATCTGCATGTCGCTTTCCCGCCCCAGAAGATCGACATAGGTTTTATCCCAATCCTCGCGATACTCCTTGATCAGGGCCGCGGCCTTTCGACGAGTAGCTTTGTTTCCCATTTTTACAATGATCCCGGCAATGTCCGGCCTTTGAATCATTGAGGAAATCTCCTCGCTGATTCTCTTCGAATCATCATTTGATAACTTCTCCATCGTCAGGAGCATTTCCATTGCAGATGCCGGGTTCTTCTCTCGTATGAATTCAACCGATTTCAAGAGCTCTTCAGCCATTGCCGCGGCGACTCGAGGTGACCGTCCTCCCTGTTTTCGGGCCAAATCGATTTTCCCGTCCAGATCTGCCTTCCGAAATTCTTCGAGAACAGTGTCGTCGGCGGCATCCGCGGTCTCGTTCCAGGTACACGTTGGGCGACTCCCCGCCGAAACGGTGAGTCGGGGGTCTTGTTTTGCCTTGCTCCACCAGGTACTCCACCGGGTTGCCGGGATTATGCCGGAGAGCATCTCCTTAACTTCGGACGAGCTCAGCGGTCGTTGGACACTCGTAAACAGCCGACGCAACGCTTCTCCCGGATCATCCTTGGACAGCTTCTTGAGGCTGTCCGGGTCTTCGAGCTTCTGCAGAAGAAAATGTCCTCGCGGTAAAATCTCCAGGAGCCGTCCCGCTTCATCGAAGCGGAAAGACATAGTGTCCTTCCCTCCCCCGAAGGCGACCTTGATCTTTTTCAGCCCAAAATTCGTTTCAACAATTCGTCCGACTCCCTTAACCTGCATGTTGACACCGGTGCCGACCGAATAGGACAACAACTGCTCCGCGGCCTCGAGTGCCGAAAGAGGGTTATCGCTTTTCGTGGCATGTACCTCCTTGAGAACTGCGTTCAAGCTTTCACCGGCACCATGGAACTCCCTGATGCGTTCGATGAGCCGATCGGCAGCGCGCTTGAAATCCGGCCAGAGTGTCAACAGCCCGATCAGCAAT
>CAZEMW010000456.1:0-3950 GCA_964513105.1 uncultured Fibrobacterota bacterium | reverse complement strand
GCTCTACGTACCAGTTTTCGCTGGAAAAGCCGGGTCGCTTTTTCGAGGGTTTGCAAAGAGTCCTGCTTATTTACCTGAGGCGCCGTTATCGAAACTATGCCGCCGTGTGAGGTCAGGACCGCTCGATGAACCGTGCTGCCCATTTCTCGAATGTTTCCGGGCCATTCATAGGAGGTAATGAACGCCAGAGCATCTTTGTCGAATTCACTCGAATCCTTGGAGTACTCCTTTGAGTACTTGTCGAGGAAGAAGTAGGCAAGGTGAATGATATCTTCACCACGATCCCGTAACGGCGGCAGGGTTACATGGAAGTGGTTTAACCGGTAGTAAAGATCTTCCCGGAATTCTTTGCCTGTCACCATTGACGAAAGATCTCTGTTGGTGGCACAAATGATTCTGGCATCGACCTTCTTCTCCGAAGAAGATCCGACAGGCCGGATGTATCCTGTTTCGAGCGTTCGAAGCAGTTTGGCCTGAAGCTGGATGTCGAGTTCGCCTATTTCGTCAAGGAATATGGTCCCGCCGTCGGCATTCTCGAAGAGTCCCTGGTGGTCGGCAACTGCGCCCGTAAAGCTTCCCCGACGATGCCCGAAAAGTTCGGAGTCGAGAAGCTCCTGTCTGAGAGAGCTGCAGTTTACGACTACGAATGGCTTATCGGATCTGTCACTCATCTCGTGAGTGTATCGGGCAATAACGTCTTTGCCCGTTCCGGTTTCTCCATCGATGAGAATCGGTATGTTCGCTTTGGCCACCGAGGCGATGAATGTCAAAACGCTCTGCATCGGACGGCAATGAGCGATAATGCCCTTCATTGCAGGAGTATGGGAGATGCTGCCGATAATGGCCCTTTGCTGACTTATGTATTCGGCATGGTTTACCAGCATGCCGCACAGGGTAGAATACAGTTGGGCAATTTGCAGCTCTCGGTCACCGAAAACGTCGGTAGGGCTCGATGATGCAAGGTACACGACTCCGGCCAGGCGGTTGGCAATCGTTACCGGAGTACACAAAACGGCACTGAGTTTCAGATTGTATATGCTGTCTACCATGCCGTATTCCGGATCTTTCAGTACATTGTTGCGTCGTACCGGTTCTCCCGACTGCAGGACACTCTGAACTATCGTATTGCTGAAACTCGAGGACTGGTTTCTGCCGGTATCCGATGAGACAAACGCTTTGGGCTGATTGGCAGCGTCCAAAAGTATGATAAACGCGGATTTCACCGTCGGGATTTTGAGGAGATCATCGAGGACTCGATTCAGGAGAACCTGAAGATTTGTCTGGCTGCCGACTGAGTTCATCAGCTCCACGACCCGCGGAAAAAACAGGTCGCTTTCGACTTCCTCCGCAGTGGACCGCCCCCCATCCGATGACGTATCCAGCACCATAACCGCTTCCTGGATCTCCAGGCGATCACCGGGCTGAAGAATTTGCTTTTTGGCTTTCTTGCCGTTTGTCTTGAAAGCCGCCTTGCCCAGAGCGGTGGCGACAATCGTTCCATCGGAAGACGGTTCCAGCAATACACCCTCTTCCGTCTGAAACCCGGCTACCTGAAGATCCGCCTTTTCGCCGGAACCGACTAGAAAACCGGTTCGGTGAATGCGGTATGTACGGGCCGGTCCCGGTCTGAATACGCGCAATCCGAATGTTTCCGTACTCAATCAATACCTCGTACTCTCCGCTTAAGACACCCCGAACTAAGCGGGGCTTATGTCGGCCGGCCGCGGGCATCTCAGGAACCGATATGCGGCGCACCGATTTCGCTTATTTCATCACGAGCTATGGAGTTCAAACAGAACAAGGGTATTCATATCGTCGGCACGAACAGGGTCTAATCGCACCACACTCGAGGAAGTCTTATGCCGAAATGAAAGGATTCGCATTGATTAAAATAGTTTTCGGGCATTTTGGGAACTGAATTGAGCACTAAACGGGTGAGTTTTGAGATGTCTGTTGCCGGCCGGTATCATAGCATTTCAATGAGCGAGAAAACCACTACTCACCTTCCAGCGTGAGACACTCTGATCACAATTGCCGGGCATTCGCCGGAATTTTGTGTACTGGACTCCTGAATGGATTCGCAACATCTTATTTTTGAATTTACCAAAGCTGTGCGGTTTCCTCCCTCGGAATCGCTCAATTCCGGTCAACGGCATCCATCGCAATCGCCGAATCTCCGATCGGTGAGTTTCGCCCCGGATATTTCACCGGGGGAGAGAACGACTTCCGGGCACTGTGTCGTCCGGAGGGGAGTATTGTCTGATTTGGTTTTTCCAGAAGGAGTCTCAGTGTTCGGTCTTGCCGAAAAGCCCTGGTTTAGAAAAAGCCTGATTCGATTGGTCGGGAGCCCTCGTCTTCGGGCCTTCAACAAACAATCTCAAGATTTGAGAGCAACGCAAGCTTCCGTTCTTGATCTGATTCTGCGGACCTGTTCCAGGACGGCGTTCGGCCGCGACCATGGGCTGGATCGCGTGAAAACAGTGGCGGACTTCCGAAAAGCCGTTCCCATCGGTGATTTCGAACGTCATCGTCCCTACGTAGACCGTATGGCTCGAGGAGAAGAGAACGTCTTGTTTCCCGGGAGACCTCTCATATATAACACTACCAGCGGCACAACCGGCAAGCCAAAGATGATTCCTCTCTCCAAACCATATTTCGAGCGCGCTGTTGGAGGAATTAGTAAGCTTTGGCTGTACACTTGTATGCGAGACAATCCTCATATATATGATGGTAAAAGCTTGTCGGCCGTGTCGACCGCCGAGGAAGGAACTGTCGAAGACGGTACTCCGTATGGTTCGGTATCCGGGCTTACCTATAAAAACATTCCGAATGTGCTCAAGAGTACTTACTCGACTCCTTATGCGATAATATGCATTCCCGATTATCTGAAGAAATATTACGCAATGATGCGTTGTGCCCTGGCCTGTGACATAACATTCATTATATCCCCGAGTCCTTCGAACCAACTCAAATTTCACCAGACGGCCGTAGAGCATTTTGAGGACATTGTTCGTGACATTCGTGACGGCACTCTGCGCAGCGACGTTCTTGCCGCCGTGCCTGAGGAGTGGCGAGAAGAGGTAGCGACTGGATTTTCCCCGGAACCCGATCGCGCTCGTGTGCTCGAAAAACTCATGGAAAAACACGGTGACGACCTTCGTCCGAAACACTACTGGCCCAACCTTGCTCTAGTTAATTCATGGGTGCAGGGGAATTTCTCTCTCATTCTTCCCAAGCTCTCCGGATACTATCCCGAAAACACCGTTATTCGAGCTTTTGGATACCAGGCGAGTGAAGGACGACTGGGTGTTGTTCTGGGAAATGACTGGGATTATTCGGCCCTGACGGCCGGGATGTATTTCTTTGAATTCATTCCCGTCGAAGAAAAGGAGTCCGCCGATCCGCTTGTACTCGAGGCTCATGAGCTGGAGGTGGGTAAGAAATACTACATCCTATTCAGTCACGAAAGCGGGCTTTTCCGGTACGACATCAACGATATCATCGAGGTCGTTGGGACCTATAACCAGATACCACTTTTCCGCTTCATCCAGAAGGGCGACGGAATTACCAACCTTACGGGTGAAAAACTGTCGGAAGAACAGGTCATCCAGGGAATCGGGGAAGCTTCGAACGAAGTCGGGATTGATGTGCTTTTCTATGTGATGACCGCCGACAATTCACGGATGCAGTACGATCTGTTTACCGAATTTGGCCCGGGAACGGATTCCGGGCGAAAGAAGCATTTTCTTCACGCGTTTGACCGGCGACTTTGTCTGCTTAACCGGGAGTATGAAGGCAAACGGGGATCGGGACGCCTGGATGAGCCGAAACTGAGGTCCCTGGAGTCGGACAGTGAAGAACACCTTAAGGAACGGCTGGTTTCTTTGGGAATGGCGCGAGAAGGGCAGTATAAGGAAATTCGCCTGACAGCCGACCCCACCCTCATGGAG
>CAZEMW010000455.1:0-3955 GCA_964513105.1 uncultured Fibrobacterota bacterium | reverse complement strand
TCGCCCAGCTCACTTATATCGTCAACCAGTCTGGAGAAAGAATATCGGGCCTTTGTGAAGTATCCGGGCGAATGGAGACTCATGCGTTGGAGCAGCTCACGACGCCCTATGTGGTCGTTGCCGTCAAAAGTAATCGATCCCACGACCCATTCCGTTTCATCCCCGCGGACGGAAAACAGAGCCAGGATCACCAGAAGAACGGTAGCTGGACGTCGTGTGCCCATTGCGTTGTCCGGATAAGCTGGTAAACTTCAGAACCGATAATGGATACTTCCCTCAACGGCCGGCCAGATCCCGAAAGATTCCGGAGAGGGGCGGTATCGTGCCGCGAGCCCAAAGCCAAGATTGAGAGCAAAACGCCAAATGTAAATTTCGAATTCAGGACCGAGACCAACGAGGAAGGTGTTGCTCTGTTCGACATTGTCTATACGCTGGTCGTCAATCCGCGGCTCACCGGTTGGGACCCCGGTTGAGAGGCGATAATCGTCGTCGTCGGAGGTGTACACCCAGTGCGCCGATGCAAACCCGAGAAACCGAACCTTTTCAAAATCCTGAAACTGCCTGAGGTACGAAAGCCCCAGGCTCAGATAGACATTCCTTGAGTACCCGTCTCTTCGACCGGTATCTTCGTTGTCGTAAGTGTCCTGAGTGTAATACGGAAGGATATTGACCTGAAAACCGGATTTCTCAAACCACCGTCGATACGAAAGCCCCAGTCCGGAGGTTATTCCGGCACCGAGTCCGATATAGTTTTTGTAATCGCTCTGCGCGGTATCCGCGCCCTCGGACTGCTCCTGTGCTCCGGCAACAAACGAAAAAGAGACAACCAGAGACACTATGAAAAATATCCGCATTCCAACCCTCCGTGCAGACCTGCAACGCCGGGAAATCAATATCGAAAAATCAGTGCTGTCCGGTGACAGATGGTTTTTCGGGTACCTTGTACGGTCGACCGGGAATGCGGATATCGTAAACGATACGTCCTCACATAGTCCGGATCTACTCGTTTCCCTTGTTCCGATCAAGTTTGAGCGGGTCGATTTCCGCCCCCCAGTAGATTGTCCGATGCGGGAACGGTATCTCAATCCCTTCACCGTCGAACGCTTTTTTCAGTCGTCTGCGATACTCTCGGCCTACCGCCCACTGCTGAATGGGCTTGGTTTTGAAACGTGCCTTCACCACAACGGCACTGTCGCCGAAAGAATCCACCCCGAAAATCTCAAGGTCGTCTATGATGTTTTCCTTGTACTCGGGATCCTCGCGCAGTTCCGAAGCCACCCGTTTCATTACCTCGGCAACCCGGTCGGTGTCCTCCTTATACGCTACTCCTACATCAAAAACCATGCCCGACCAGTCCTTGGTCATGTTGGACAGCGAGTTTATCTTTCCATTCTGAAAGACATGCACCGTCCCCGAGAGATCGCGCAAGACCGTGGTCCGCAACCCGATAGCCTCGACCAGCCCACCGGTACTGTTGATTATGGCAACGTCACCGGTACGAATCTGATTCTCGAGCAGTATGAAAAAGCCTGAAATGATGTCCCGGACCAGTTCCTGGGCGCCAAAGCCGATGGCCAGACCGGCAATCCCCGCACCGGCGAGCAACGGACCGATATCGAGACCGACCTCTCGAAGTATGATCATGACCGTCATTATCCAAACCGCCACCCGTGCGGCAGACGCTGCAACAGCAACCAGGGTTTCGACACGCTTCTCCAGTTCGGCCGTATCCCGCACATCACGACTCTTTTTCAGGCGAGCGATCATCAAGCTGCGCACCTTTTTCATGATCAAAGCGAGCACCCGAAGGGCGATAATGGTCAGCAGAAGTATAAGCAGGACCGGTGGGATGGAAGTGACCGCCCAATCAACTACTTTTTCGCTGAACTCCGACCAGAAATCCCTCTTAAACCAGTTCTCCATGTTCTTTTTCCTTCCTCAATACCATTTTTTCGCAAGAATATGATTCTCAAATCAGCATCGTCCGCTTCCTTCGAGATCTGAAGGCCTCTTCGGAAGGTACCGTGGTGGGTAGATTTCGAAGTATTCTAATCGGTCGTGGCCTTGTTCGCGACAAACGTGCGCAATCGTTCGTAAATCCCGAGGACTTCAGACGTTTTGGGAAGTGCCTCCAGAATCCGCTCCAGATACCGTCGGTCCCGAACGGCCGCAAACGAGTACCGAAAATTCAGATCGTACACCCACCCCATCTGGAGTAACTTGAAATCGTTCACGGTCCGAGCATGGTGATACGCCACCATGTGGCCCTCGTGCACGTCCTGAAGCACCGCGGGTGATATCGCTGCCGTATCGGGCAGATCCAGCACGATTGCCCGGCTGCGAAACGTCCGATCCTTCCGTTCGTAGTACTCGGTCATCACTCGCCAGATATCCAGTTTGTCGGCGTCACGAAGGATCTTCGCAAACACGACACAGCGTTCGGAAAGTTCCGGGGATACGGCGGGTCGATTATGCTGTTCAATGGCGCATTGAATCAGTTCCTGATCTTCGGGGTCGATGTCGTTCAAAATACCGGTCGATTCGATCTCCCGCACCCCGAGGAGTGCGTGGTTTTCCGACCGGGCGTCTGAAAAGGTCCCATACCGCTCATACTGTTCAAATCGTCCGAAATCATGCAGAAGACCGGCGATCGAGGCACAGGCGACATCGTCGGAAGACATCCGCTCACTCATCGCGATCGCAACGGCTTCGTCACGGACCAGAAATGAATGTCGGTATTTCAGTTCAACGGCATGGATATGGTCCTCGGAGCCTGTCATGTAACGTTGGACGTATTCTTTAAACCGTTGTTCAACGGCGTTTTTCTCTTCAGGTATCATGGTGGTAAAATAGTGTTTTTCCGGAACTGCGGTGCATCTCGACTCCGCTCGATGACCGCGTTGGGTCGCTCGGTGACCGCGTTGGCCCGAAAGCGATTTCCCGCAACGCGAGAGTACCTGTTCTCAGGTGTCCGGATGAAACCGCCAAGCTCGTTGGATTAAGCTTTCAGCGGTTGGGTGATTTTTTGTTGACGCCGAGCGGGGAGGCCGGGGTTGAGAGAGTGGTGGTTCGGCGAGAGGCCGTTCTCCCCGGCTCCGCGAGACGCGAGTGGTCGTAGAACCCGCCCAGTCTATCGTACCTTACCCCACGGCCGGAAAACATCTTGTGTGTCGACTATTCGTTTTCCCAACTTCTCCGCGGCAAAAATTCCGGATTTCTTGGTTATCCTGAACGCTTCTGAAAAATCAACCTCATCTTCCACCCTCTTCCGCAATTCAGCTTTTGCTTTATCGGAGTCCAATACGCCTTTATTGTCTACCGATACGATGTAGTCCAGCAACGGATCGGGACCAGGGATTTCAAGATGATCTTCATATTCATGCTTTTCAACATTTCTCAGATGCTTGCTCAGTAGCTCTGCCCCATTCTCCATGCCAAACATTTCCGCGACCGATGTCGAAGGAAAGGGAATCTCGGGCACAATTTTACGCGCAAGCTCGGCGAGTTCTATCATATGCCGTTTACCTACAGTAGTGCCGTAAAATCTGCCGCCGGGCTTGAGAACACGAGCAATTTCTTCGACAGCCGACTCAATCCTGCCGACGTGATACAAAACATGGTTCGCAATAACCACATCGAAGCAGTTCTCAGGAAACGGTATGGCTGCAGCATCGAACTGCTCAAAACCGACCGTGAATGGGGCATCATCCCCCATGCTCTCTTTTGCCTTCTCCAGCATCCCCGACGATAAGTCGCTCAGAACCAGGCGACTCACTTTCACACCGTTTGAAATCACATGCTTCCACAAATCTGCGGTGCCACACCCAATCTCCAATACGGTATCCGACTCGTTCAGATGGATTATCGACAGAATAAACGGCACCCACCCTTGCGGATTTGTACTGTACCGATGGATTTGTATCCGTTTACGCAAATTGTCGGCCTGAGAATACTG
>CAZEMW010000454.1:0-3960 GCA_964513105.1 uncultured Fibrobacterota bacterium | reverse complement strand
GTACCGTCCCGCACGATGTATTTTGGCGGCCATGAGGGATATCAAAAGGATTCAGAGGCTTGTCGGTGACATTTTACCCGAGCAGTTGAAACACGTGGACGGCGCTGTTACCGATTCAGTCGGTGTCTTCATGCCGGTCGCCGGACAATGTGGGTACGCAACGACACCCGAGCACACCCATCCGGCCTGGTCGTTTATCGTCTCATTCGATCATCAGTGCCGAACGCTCATAGACGGCAGAGAGTATCATTCCATCCCATCGACCGTTTTTGTTCTGCCTCCCCATATCCCCCATCAGGAGCTCCCTTCCCATACTGTTTCCCGTTACATCGCGGTCCTGATCGATCCGGCATACCTGTGCGATCAGCTGGGCCATTATGCCGCAAAAATTGATGAATCCGTTTCTGCGCAAACGTTTCCAGTCAGTCCCCGGCTCGTTGATGTACTCAAGGAGTACGTCACCGAATATGAGGAACGGTCGCCCGGACACGAACAGCTTCTGGAGGCAGGTGCACTGAAAATCACTCATCTGCTTATACGGACTGTCCTCGGCCTGAGCCGACCGAATGAAAAGGTTGGACAACGGATGTCCATAAGCCGTGCAATCGAGTATTTCCACGGACACTTCGGCGAAAAAGTATCCGTTCAGGATTTGTCTTACATTGCCAACCTTTCACCGTCACATTTTTCTCGCATATTCAAACAGGAAACAAACTCTTCCCCCGCCGAATATATGCTGCGCACGCGTCTCGAGTATGCTAAACGGATGCTGCGGGCCGATGAAAAACCGCTCACCCGGATTGCATTGGATTGCGGATTCAACAGTTCCTCCTATTTTGCACAGTGTTTCCTTCGTGCATACGGAATCCCACCTTCAGAGTTCAGGAAATCCTATACGGTAGCAGGATCATGATAGTTTTCGGTTGAATTCTTATAGCATTTCATCGGAAAGAGCGGGTATTTTGTCTGTCAGTGTAAGATTCAGCCGGCCCTGAGTACCATGGGTATCCGCAACGGGGGCGGCACGGGTGCTTGTGTGCAAAACAGAACCCGCATAACCTTCTGCATTGGGAGAGGACTATGAATACAATCGAGGAGATCAGGGAGTTCACTAATCAGAATCCGTCGGCCTGGGTGTCAACCGCGGTTGGCGACCAGCCGCATGTTCGGGCGATGGCAATGTGGTTTGCCGATGAAACTGGGTTCTATTTTCACACCGGTACCCAAAAACGGCTATGTCGGCAGCTTCGTGACAACCCGAAAGTAGAGCTTGGCTTCACTTGTGTCGCCCAGGACATGTCTGAACTTCAGATGGTTCGAATTACGGGCAATATCGAGCAGGTCGAGGACCCGGGGCTGGAGAAGAAGTTGTTTGAAGATCGGCCGTGGCTCAACCAGGTTTTTGAGGCCTATCCCGACGACCGAATATTCATTTTCCGAATTCCCCACGGTGAAGCCCAGTACTGGGATATGTCGAGGAATTGCCGGGAGAAGGATATTTCGCCAATCGCTTTTTAAGTAGTGCCTGTCCGGAAACTCGCTTTAGTGCCTCGACCGAGCGAGAAAGTGACTGGCGAGGCGTCACAAAGAGGCGTATCCGGCGAGATACGGCGATTTGGGACAACGAAGCCAGGCGCATTCGCAGCCGGTCGAGGCGCTGAATGGGGTTTTCGGACGGGCACTAAGTACTCGAATGCCGGCTATCGGAATGAATGCCTGCATTCGTTTCGGTTCAGGGGCGGCGTGTTCCAACAATGCGCAGGCCGACAGCCCCGTTTTCCGTAGTTCCCTCAGCGCCGGTATTCATGTTTACGCGTCTGCCGGTAAGCGAGAAGTATTCTGCTTTTCTGTTCAGCGAGTTTCGTCCGCCCGGCCGGGTTCCGGGCATTTGTATCACAATCTCCGGATGCACGTGGTTTCGGCCGACGGCTTCCGAAACGCTTTTCTTTCTCGATCCGGCGCGGGTGATATCGTCTGAATTGAAGTTTCCCACGGCAATTGCCCAGTCGGATTCATATGGTGCATCCCAGGTCTGATCGACCGCTTCAAGCGTCAGTTCCATTTCCTCATATTCTTTCTTGGTATCAACAGCTATGGCGTCCAGATCGCCGGATGCGCCGGATATGTCCAGGCGTATGGAAGTCGCGTCTTCCTTGTAGAAAATGAAATGCGTATTGTTCCCGTTCAGGCAGTATCCGTCGGTGAGATCATTATCCGGCTGCATTGCTACGAGAAACCTCCTGTTTCCATGCCAGAACTGATAATGTGTCCGAAAACGCTCGAGATGTTCTTCGGAGTAGGTTTCATCGGACAATTCACCCCACCAGGATGCAGCACCGCCCGCCAGAGCAAATTCCCACATCGCCCGACGGACCACTCCTGCGTTGAACCCGTCGCGGTCCTGCCACCATCGACGCTCATATACTATGGGGCGCGAATGCTCACTGAACAGATCAATTGTATGACCATAGGGGTCGCTTGCCACGGGTCTTCGATCGTCATTGGCCACCGCATCCAATTCCGGCGCCTGCCAGTGCCGAGCCCAAAGCAAATGATGCCAGCCCATGTAGCCGTGCAGCTCGGCAGCCCATTCACCACCTTTCGAGGGGTCCTTGGAAAGGTCATATCCATAGCTCATAGTCCAGCCGTTGAGGGGGGCAAGACGTGAGGCTATGTAGCGCCGAATACGAGGTCTGTCATCGATATCCGGAGTATGTCTTCCGCCGTCACCCCATTGCCAGAAGTGGACTCTGATGCCGCGGTCGGCTGCCAAGGTAAATATTGTGTCAAGAAGCTCGAATGTTTCCAGCTCCGGATTCCCCGTTTCGTCGTTATGCCAGGTTGAGTGTGTTTCGGTCATGAATAGTTGTATGACCTCCATGCCATTTGCTTCACACTTGTCCAGGTAATCGTTTGTCCGACTTTTCACGTTAGACTTTGTGAAGTAATCCATTCTGGTCAGGCAGCGGTCCGGTTCCTCGCGACCGTATCCGTATTCGTAAATATTGAGTAGATACCCGATCTCATTTCCATTTTCGGTCGGAACGGTGAACTTGTGTCCCTTCGTCCCCATCAGACCTAGAACTCCAGCATTCGGTGGTCCGAACGTGACTTCGCCGATATATCCGGCCAGATCGTCGTCATCACTTTCGGTAAGGAAAGACCATTTTCCCTCTTTTGAGCCGAGAAATCGGAAACGCCAGGTGTCGTCGCCGTCGTAGAACAGGTCGGTCCGAATCTCTTCATCGGTTTCTTCATGAGTGAAAACTGCCGTTGCAACAAGGTCGAAAGGATTTCCGCTGTAAGAACCATTTTCCAACGACCATTGCGCCGTTTCCCACATCTTAATGCTTTGAGCAGGCGCTGTCTGTGCAGCCACAACATGAAACAGGGCAATCATCATGAGAATCGAAATGCTTTGAGAAAACCTTAGCATGCTCACCTCCAGTGTGGGTGGAAAGCCGAAATTCGGCTCCAAGAGTCCCTCTTTCTACCAAATGTAAGACAAAACCAAAAATGTGTGGGAGCTAATTATATTATATAGAGCATCCATTTCGGTATATTCGGTCATGGGGAGGAATGATGCATTCGGCACAGACGAAGGATTTCCGTGAGTGGGTTGATGAACAGATCCGAGCCCTGACACCCGGAACCGTTTTCCCATCTATGCGGAAAATCGGGAGTCGCTGGGGGCTTTCCGAGACCACTGTACGGCGCATTCTCAGGGAATATCGGGATCAAGACCGTCTTCGTTTGATACCGGGCAAAGGAGCAATGATTCCTCTTGACAAATCAACGGCCGGTGAACCGGCTCATGTCTCGTCATCGACCCGGGATCTTGCCGATTACCTGTTGAAGGGAATCAGTATGGGCGTCTTTCGCAAAGGCCGCAGACTTCCATTAAACAAAAGGTTGGCAATTCAGTTCGGTGTAGCACCGGCAACCGTCACAAAAGCCTAT
>CAZEMW010000453.1:0-3967 GCA_964513105.1 uncultured Fibrobacterota bacterium | reverse complement strand
AGCACGAGCACGAGCACGAGCACGAGCACGAGCACGAGCACGAGCACGAGCACGAAAAAATTCGCTTTTGGGCAGCTTTAATCAAGGGTTGTAACTGCTACGAGGTGATGGCGGGCCGCCGGGGTCGGGTTGGGTTGATTCATCAGGAGGAAGAAGTACGAATTTCTCCCGGGGTGATTTGGGTATTGTCGCCGACCTGGACCCCGTCAAGAAGCATGGATCGCATACCCAGGCGGCAATTGCTTCCGATCTCGCAGTAGCGACCCACCAAAGATTCCGCATCCAGAAAATTGTGGTTTCCGATATGTGAATGCGCGCAAACGTGGGAATCGCACCAGAGCACGTTGTTGTCGCCCAGGGTCACGTACGGCTCAACATGGGCACCGTCGAGGATAAGGTTGTTCTCACCCATCTGTAAGTTGGGATGATACCGGGCCTTCCCGGTTTCGAAATTCGGCATCTGATAGCCGTAGGATTTGGCTTCGTAGAAACAATTCATTCGGACTTCCGGATTGTCTTCGCAGATGAACAGGCCGTAATCCGATGGGGGATACAGCTTGGGAAGAGCACGGTAGCTCACCAGTGGATATCCCATACACGTACCGGGTTCTTTGTTTTTACAGGTGGTAAAGGCGCATGTCGTAAAGGTACTTCGCTCTCCCCCATACCAGTGAACAAGACGTCCAAGCTTGCCGGTACCGACCACTACCACTTTCATTTGTACGGTCCCTCCAGAACTCCCGCAACCCTTCGGATTTCCTTTTCGGCATCATCCACGAGCGATTCGACGACCTCTCTCATTGGAGCGATATCGTGCATGAGGCCCACGCTCTGCCCGGCCATCAGCGATCCGTCTTCCACCGCTCCATCCACCACCGCTCGTCGAAGCGCTCCGATCCAGAACCGTTCGACCTCGTACTGGGCCTCTTCGCGCCCGATTTCTCCATTATCCAGTTTCTTCAGAAGCTCCAGCTGCAGTTTTCCAACATTGTCGGGTCCCTTGTTCTTCAGTGCACGTACGGCCACCACCGGGAGTTTTGAGTCGTACTGCGGAGTGGCTACCGCCTGCCTGGCACGTGCCCGGATGAAGACTTCTTTGAATTTTGGGTGCGCCGTGCACTCTTCAGTCATAACAAACCGGGTTCCAAACTGGCACCCCGAAGCTCCCATTAGTAACAAATGCGCCATCATGCGGCCGGTGGCAACGCCTCCGCCGACAAAAATCGGGACCTCGTTAAAATGAAAAAGGACCTGCTGCAGAAGGATTGTCAGCGAGACGTGACCGATATGTCCTCCCGCTTCGCTCCCCTCCAGAATGAGCGCATCCACACCATATTTGATCATTTGAGAGGCAATACTCTCCTCTGAGGCAAACGCCATAGTCTTCTTGCCGCTTTTCTTCATTGACTCAATATCCCGTCTGCGGGGAAAACTCCCGGCAAAAACAACAAACGGAACATCTTTGCTCTTCAGGATCTCGGAATGGGCCTGAAAGTTTGGAGCGATAGTGATCAGGTTTACCGCGAATGGGCCCTGAAGCCCCAGAATGCAGCGATCAACTTCCTGCTCAAAAAAATCCGGCGGCATATTGCCTCCCGCAAGCACCGGGAACGCTCCATTATCGCCAACCGCCTTCACGAGTTTGTAGTCGCTTATCCATGTCATTGCGCCGGCGAGGATGGGGTACTTCACTCCCAGAAACTCGCGCCCACGCTTAAAAAAGCCGTCTATTCTGCGTTCAGTTTCCATTATGTATCCTTTCACCCCGGTCATTCGAGCCGGGAACCGTACCCGAAAACACTCGGAACAAAGCTGCGAATTGGTGCTTGTCGGAGACCCCTTGAAACGCGGGGTTCACCTCGGTCTTTCGTCCGGCCGGCCCGAATCCCTGCGCCACTCCCGCTCGCTCGGCCACGTTCAGTTTGAGTCTGCTCACTTCGGCACGCTCAGTGCATCGCAGCGCGCCGGAGGACATCGCTGTACGGCGCCTGAACGGGTGGGTTTCCGACAGGTACGAATTGGTATTTCGTGCAGGACGATGCCCCCGCCTTTAGAAAATATCTATTTGCATCTTAAGCGGCAGCTTACCATCCAAACGAGTAGGATGCTGTGAGCTCAAGGGACGGTTCGGAATTGAAAAGATGTTCACCGCGGAAAACATACCCGTACAGAAGTTCCCATCCAATTTTCACTTTGGCATATGGAGCAAACTCCGCAACGATTTCCGCTTCAAACGTTGACTCAACCCGACCGACCTCCTCGTCGACAGAGGCGATATTCTCCCAAGACACCGCCGCTTCCAGCCCCCGTCCTCGGAAATACTCAATATTTGCTTTCTCGAGACGTTGACCCAAATCCCATTGCCCTTCCAGGTTCAGCTCCGCACTCGGTCCCCACGGCTCATCTTCGATAAAAAGACGACGCAGGGGAACCAGGGGATTCCGGGCGGTATCCCGAATTGATTTGGACGTACCCATACCAAATTGTGCTTCTATGGGAGAAGCCGTCACTTGGATACCACCCGAGAACCGAACTCCTACCGGACGTCTCTTATCCTCCTGCCCCATGATATACCCGTCGTAGTAGGCTCCCAGGTATGGCTTTGCCGTTTTCCAGGGCCCTATCGCATATTCGAGGGTAGTCTCAAGATCGTTCTTTCCGACCTTGTCGCCCGCGGCGGCAAAGGCGGGTTCTAGAGACAGCACGACTTCCTGGTACGCGTTGGCAATCGTAACCGGAAATTCTGCCGAAACATCCCAGGCGAAAAACGGCTCATACGATGCCCCGGGGAAAGAAAGAACGCTGTCGGGATTGTATACGTCAACTCTCCTGAGAGCGAATTCAGCTTCGGGCTCAAAAAACAGGTGAGGTTTTCTCTTGAGATGGTCAAATGCATACTTCTCCGCACGGCTTTCTGAAAGCCGATCCCGCAACACATCGAACAGCGATACGAAAAGCCGTTTTCCGGAAGGTTTGGGATTCAGCCACTCCTTTTCCTTTATGAGCGTCCAAACCGTTTCGGTGGTAATGAGGGAATAGCGTCGACTCGACCGAATATGCCGTCCCTGGAATCGACCGCCCTCCGCGCCGCCCACAACGACATTCCCGTCTCGCGCCAGATCACGAATCTGCGACCCGGTAAGAACGACTTCGACCAGATCGGGGGCTTCACGAAGAAAACTGTTCAGGTCGTGAACGGTAACCGTTTCGGGGAGAGCTACACCGGTAACCGTCTCCCGGTGGACCGCCCCGAAATGATTGCCACGCCATTCCCGCAGAAAATTCGCGACCACCAGAGCCTGGTCATCCCCCAGTGCCGTATCCATGACGGCAATAATCGAATCGACTTCCTCCAGGTACAGTGACGTCCATCTGCTCACGGCGTTTCTAATCTCAACTTCGGCAATGGAATCCGGCCGCCATTTCAGAGGATCGGCGATGTGGTATTTCAGAGCACGAGCTTTATCATTACCTCCAACAATCTTCAGAACCCCTACACCTTCGAATAGCGCAGGGACATGCAAAACCCAGGTGCCATTTTCCAGAACTTCATACGACCGCCGAAAACCGGCATTGTACTCCATTTCGACTGCAAACACATCTGCTCCCGGAATTTGCGGCATTGCGTCTCCGGATGACGATCGTTGCAGCAAAACGATGTCGAACGATGTATCCGAAGCGACCGCTTCACCGAGTGAATCCATAACTCCCCTCGGAGCCTCAATACGGATATTCACATCATCCCATCCCGGCACGATCATCTTGCGCCCGGGATCACTAAACCCGGTAACCGTCAGAAGATTTCCGCCGACCATAAGCGTATCGTATGGAGCAAAGACCTGATTTCCGGTACGAACATCCTGCATGTTGCCGGAAATAAACGTACTCGACGCACGCTCTCGAAGATCGTCGATGACCCGACGCCCGAGGAGAAGGTCTTCAGCGGTGACGAGCTTTGTTGATATTC
>CAZEMW010000452.1:0-3971 GCA_964513105.1 uncultured Fibrobacterota bacterium | reverse complement strand
CGCAGCCGGTCGACGCGCCGAATGGGGTTTTCGGACAGGCACTAAATAGTGCCTGTCCAGGCGGACGCCGAGTGCCGACATCAATCGGGAAGGTGCCCGTATTCGGCCGGAACCGAGGGGTTCACTTCGGCTGCGTGCGGTTTGTCGCATCTCGACCTTTCAGCGACCCTCACTTCGACTGCCTTCAATCATCGCGGTGCATCACAATGCAGCGCTCCGCTCATTTCGACTGGGCTCAATAGCGTTGTCCGCCCCCCGTTCATCGAGTCCCGAATTAGCTTCGGGACGACGAACCTGTCGATTGGGGCCGAAGACGGGCACCATCCGGAAGAAGTCGGGACTCGGTGTCCAATTTCGGGGATTTTCTTCGGACAGACACTTACTAGCCGGCACGATTGATCCGGTCGTTTCGCTGCGAGCAACAATCAGGGGTATTTAGACGAATTCAGTATTGCGTTCTACGGGATCTTCCACTCCGCGGTACCGCTAAAAGAAAATGATGGGGTTCATGATACTACGAATACCGTTCCGTTTGCATTCTATCGGCCGTTATGGAGTAGTCGCAATTATCACAGCGGCCGCTCTGCTATTGTTGTCCGGTTCCTCAACGGCGCAACGTCTCAACAGTTTCGGCCAGAAATGGTATACCATTGAATCCGACCATTTCCGCATACACTACCAGCAGGGTCTTCTTGGCGTAGCGAAAGAGACCGGTGATATTCTGGAGCGTCTGTACTCAATTTACACCGAAGAATACGATATCCGGCTTCCGTCGAAAACGGATGCGCTGGTGTCCAACAGCGACATGAGCGGCGGATGGGCGCTGGCTCACAGCAATATGATTCACATCTGGTCGAATGGATTCGACTGGAACATGCGTGGGACGCACGACTGGCTCGAGGATGTTGTCGCTCATGAGTTCGCGCACGTGGTTTCGATATGGACCGCAAATAAGCTTCCACGCTGGATGCCATACCTGCAGGCGGGATACTTCTCTCATCCCAACGATACGTCGACAATCAGAACGGGGCGAGTGGAAAAGACACCCATCGGAACCCGCACGGAGATACATCGATTCTTTCCCAACGAAATTCTCCCTCCCTGGTTCTATGAGGGCATTGCGCAGTTTGAGAGTGCACGCAACGAAGGCGATGCGTGGGATTCTCATCGTGATATGATCATGCGAACCGTGGTCATGTCGAAAACCATGCTGTCCTGGGACCACATGTTCGTGTTTATCGGTCAGGGTGACGACTACGAGAAGGTGTACAACCACGGTTTTTCACTGATACGCTACATTCACGAAACATACGGTTATGAAAAAGTCGTCCTCTTTCTGCGGGAATGTGGGAAAGTATCAGTTCTCTCAATTGACCAGGCTATTCGCGAGGTCCTTGGAATTTCCGGACGTGAACTGTATCGCGACTGGAAAAACTATCTGGAGAAGGAGTATTCCTCCCAGATAGAAGCTATCGGTAAGCAGGTATACGGGAGGAAAATTAACAAAAAGGGATTCAACAACTTCTTTCCGCGATTCTCCCCCGACGGTGAGCATGTATTCTTTCTCTCCAACGGCGAGAGTGTGTCATTTCGGCAGGTTCTCCACAGTTATGCCATGTCGGACACGGTTGAGGACGACAAGCGCATAACCGTGCGTATGCCGCAGGTTGGGAATGCCTATGACATACACGATTCACTCAACACCATACTGTTTTCATCGATGCACTCGAAGAAGTCGCTTCTGCCCGCCGATGAAGGCGGCATTCGGACTCGCGACCTGTTTATCGATACCATTCGGTACGAGAAGAAACCGTTATTCGATTTTTCAAAGACCGAGCGACAGGTAACGGAACAGAAAAGTGTTTTTTCCGGTTCGTTTTCACCCACCGGCGATCGAATTGCCTGTGCACGACGGGACGTCGACCGGTTCTACCTTTGTCTGACCGACACCTCGGGCAAGAAACTTCGACACCTGTATCCCGCCGAAGGTGATCCCAACACCATCATTCGAGCAATTTACAGTGTCGACTGGTCACCCGACGGTCGACGGATTGCCGTCAGCTTCATCGACAAAAAGAATCGAAAAATCGGCATTTATGATACGACGTCCTCAGAGTTTGTACTCCTCTGCGACACCGAGCACGACGAACGGGATCCACGATTCGGTCCCGACGGAAAAACGGTGTACTTTTCTTCGGACCGCACCGGCATATTCAATATCTACCGATACGACCTTGAACAGGGAACACTTCAGCGCGTAACCAATGTTTCGGGCGGTGCGTTCACTCCCGACGTTTCGCCCGACGGTACCAGGCTGGTATTTGCGAATTACGATCCCGACGGATACGGAATCTACCTGTTGGACTCGATTACCGTTCTGGAGGATACTCTTTCCGGAGGAATTACTCCGTATCAACCGGTCGCCCGTGATGAAATCAAGACGGTTTTCACCGCGCCGGTTCCCTACAGCAGACTTCCGCGAAAACCGATGATCATTCCGAGCGTTTTCGGAGAAGAACTGGTTACCAGGGAGGAAGACCCTTTCAGCGGCCAACCGTCATTGAAGATTGGCGCAATCCTGGGGTTGTTCGATCCTCTCGCTCTCGACGGCCCGGGGAGCGAAGTCGGTGCGTATCTGCTGTTCGATCCGACCGATATAGACAATCTTTTCGGCAAATCGTACATGGATTTCGATATGGGGATGTATGGGTCTACCAGGATGTTTCCGCTTGACGTTTCTCTTACGGCCGAGGTCCGCAGTATTACCGGACGAGATGAGTTTAAGTATTACGGTTACGGCGGAGACACTGCGACTACTCTCATTCTGGATTACAGTCTGGTACCCAGAGCGGCCGATCTGACCATCTCCCACGCTATCGGCGGAGGAGATCCAATGGCCCCCTACATGGGACTTCGGCTTTACGGTAGTGCCGGATACAGCGTCTATGACCAGCGGTTTTCGATACAGGACTATCCTTTCGGGGGAAATCAGCATGATATCGAGCAGAAAGTTGAGTTCGCCCGCGGATATCGTTTCTCCCTGTGGAGTACCTTTCTCTCCATGAAATCTTCGACAAAAACGAAGATGATGGGATCACCCCGGGGAGCATACGCGAAACTGGTGTACGACATCTATGGTCAGGATCTCTACAATCATGATCGGGCGGTCCTTCTAAACCAGGACACCTACGATTTCTACCAATTTCATCAGGTAAGCGGTTCGGCAAAACTGGGGACACCTACTCCGTGGAACAAGGGCCTCGATTTGTACCTCGAAGCATCGGGGACTACCGTTGCCCTCACCGAAGCCAACAAAGAATACTTGCGCGGCAAGGGGATGGAAGACGAGTTGCCGTCATTTCACGAGCCGATTGCCTGGATTCCCGGCTACACCTATTACTTCAAGGACACCGCACGAGATGCCCTGGGAAATGACACACTGGTGTATGACACCGTACTCGTTTCGGGCAATTTCGTTGCGCAGGGGCTGTTCTCCTATCGATTTCCCTTGTGGATGGAGATGGATAAGAAGCTGGGATGGATGTATTTCAACGATCTGTACGCGGCCCTGAACGTCTCGGGAGGCGCCGCCTGGGAACGTCCGACGGACTTACTTGATTTCGATCGTGAAGACTGGTTGCTCGCATTCGGAGCAGAAATCAGGCTGGCCGGACTCTCTTTCAGCAATTTTCCACTTTACGCGAAACTCAAGTGGGACTGGGGGTTTGATAAGCCCGCACCTATCGGCGGCCATCGATTCCTCTTTTCCGTCGGATACAGTTTCGACTTCTGGGAATACATCGATATCCGGGACTGGTCCAGCCCACTTGAAAGGCTACGGGCATCGAACAGGTCGGTAGGCCTTTCTCGCCGATCGGGTATGGATATGCGGTGACGCAGAAACGCTATTCGTCCGAAATCCACCCGGTCATCGAGAGAAATCCACCCGCTCATCGAGAGAAATCCACCCG
>CAZEMW010000451.1:0-3972 GCA_964513105.1 uncultured Fibrobacterota bacterium | reverse complement strand
CTGATGCGTCGGTGTACGGAACAGCCGTAACCGGACTGGTGAAATCCGGCGAATGGCAGACGGAAACCGAGTTGGTCGATGCGTATACCCACAGTCTTCGTTTTGTCTACACGAAGCGACACCGCGGGGTTGAGATGAAAAGATTGCTCAAGGAGAACCTTAAGTCGGTTGAGATGGTCGGTCAGGTGCGTTCATCCATGGATTACGAGATTACCGACCTCGACCACTACTACGAATTCCTCGGTGGACTATCACGCACCGTGCAACAGGAATCGGGACGTAAGGCTATGATCCTGGTTTCGGACAGTCACGAAGGAGCGGTGCGGACTGAAACGGTGCGGCGCTCGATGCAACGCGGCATCCGGAGCCGCTTACTGAATCCGAAATGGCAGGACGGAATTCTTGGGCATGAGTATCATGGAGCGCAGCAGTTTGCGGATCGAATGGAAAACCTGGTCGGACTTGCGGCGACAACCGGCGAAGTCGACAACGCGCTGTTCGAACACGCCGCCCGGGATCTGATTCTGAATCGTGAACTCAGAGACCGCCTGCGAAAAAACAATCCCCATGCACTCCGGGATATTGTCGAGCGGTTTCTTGAGGCTAACGGACGCGGATATTGGAACACCGACGAGCAAACACTCGACGAACTCAAGTCTTTGTATT
Organism: uncultured Fibrobacterota bacterium; assembly: GCA_964513105.1. GTDB lineage: Bacteria > Fibrobacterota > Chitinivibrionia > Chitinivibrionales > CAYFVL01 > CAYFVL01. The sequence goes on along the minus strand of CAZEMW010000451.1, from coordinate 3,306 downwards.
TGAGCCTGGAAGGGGAGTTCGAAGCGCCTCGCGACGACGGGGCAAAAAACTGAATCAAACGGTACCCGACACATCAAAAATCAGCAACCGACGGTGTACGGCAAAACTGCCATTTTCGAAACAGCGCTCTGTTAGTTGTGTTTCCGTTTACCGATAGCCGTTTCTGATCCGATTCTCTCGAGCGCCTCGATGGGGATTCTTCTCGAAATCCAAATACTGCACCTGTTTGGTACACATAATTTAACAGGAGCTATATTAGTGCCTGTCCGAAAATACCCGAACCGGGCATCGAGTCCCGATAACATATCGGGAAGATGCCCATTTCAGAGAGTATCGGGCCGGCTCATCTTCCCGAAGTTAATTCGGGACTCGATAACCGGGTGGTTCTCGGACAGGCACCAATAAAGCAGGAACTATAGTGGTGATGGCCCGGGGATTCCCGAACCTGGCATAGTGTTTGCATAATGGTCGAGGCGCCAAGCCGGGTTTCCGGACAGGCACTAAACTTCAGGCATGGATTCAAATATGAAAATACGGAAACGCTCAATTCAGGGGACGCTGGGTTCAATCCTGCTGCTTCTCTATTGCGCCCTTTCCGTCACCTCGTACGTACCCGGATTCCATAATCATGAACCGACGGTTCGTCGAAGCTGCTGTGGCGAGTCCGGCGGTTGCTCTTTCGAAGGCCGCAATTCGACCGACTCACTGGAAGAGTACTCGGATGGTCGACACTCAAACCAGCATTGCTCGGCCTGTATGTGGCAGGCGATGGCAAAAAAATCGGGTACGGATCTCTGCCTTCCATGCCTGTTTGCCCGCTCCATTTGCGTAGATATCGCCATACCGTCCGATCCTGCACCGGCGACCTCGCTCTATCTGTTGCCCGAGACGCGCGCTCCGCCTCTATCCTGACCTTCCATTTGACGAATCCCGAGATTTCGCAAAATCGACGCGTCGGCTGTAGTGCCTTGGCGCGTGCGAGGTATTTATCTATGTCAAAAAAAAGTTCAGGACAGGAGTTTCTCATGAATAGCGTAGTACGATTGTTCAAACTAGCGACGTCAGTATGTCTGGTTTTCTGGGCGGTGGGCTGCAACGACACCGCGACTGAGGTCAACGACGATCACGATCACGACGACCACGGCGAATTCGAAATCATCGAGCATGCCTGCATTCACATGATGGACATCGGAGAGGATCACGCCGCGGATTCAAGCATGCCCGGCCCGCATCTCGACGAGGAGGATTTCGAGCATACACGATTGAAGGTTGCGCTGGTGAAAAGAGCCGACGACAGCACTTTCGGATACATACATTTCGGGCCGGACATTACCGGTGACATGTATGTGATGACCGACAAGGATGTCCCGCTCTCGGTAACAAACCGGACATCTTCGGGCGACACCGAACTGGAGATCGAGGAGACTTTTTCCGCACAACAGATTGCCGATGAAGCAGGTTGTGACAAACTGAAAAAGGCAATTGTTTTTGAGGCACGGGAAGGCGGCAATATCATCAAAATCGGCCCCACCACATTCGATACGGTGAGCGTGATTATCGAGGAGGGCGGGCATGAACACAGCCATTAATCCGGCAAGGCCGGAAGATCGAAGGTCAAAGGACAAAATTCAAAAAGAAAATCCTCTTTGTGCACGGACAATGCGCTTAAAAAAAAAAGCGGATTTGTTGGGAAGAGAGTTTAGTGGACTCTTCATTCGGGTGGTAGCTATTGGATTGCTTTTGTCGCTTCCGTCGGTCGCCGAGAAGGCGCCTCCGACATGGCAGAATCCCGATATCGGGCTTACGCTCGATGCCGTGGCCGATGCTCATGACGCCTCGGGCTCGTGGAAGAGTCCGGGGGTCACTATCCGTGGGGTGGAACTGATTGTAAGCGCCAATATCGATCCGTATGCATCATTGCTGGGCAATGTGCTCATATCGCAGAAAGGCGCCGAACTGCACGAGGCCTTTGCCGAGTTTCCGGCGCTGCCGCTTAATCTAAAGCTGAAGGGTGGGCTCATGCTCGCCAACTTCGGCAGGTGGAACCGATTTCACACCCACGCCATGCCGTTTGCTTCCGAACCCCGGATTTACAGAGAGTATGTCGGGGGCATGATGGCGCTGCGCGGGATTGAGTTGTCGTGGCTGGCGCCGATTATGCATTATGTAGAGATAACCGCTTCGGCCTACGATAGGATAATGGGCCATAGCCACGATCAAGATCCCGAAATCGAGGTAAGAAAATTACCTGCGCCAAAGAGAACTCCGCAGGAAATTGCCGACAGCCTGGGCGCCTCAAAACATGGGAATCACTGGCACTATGAGGGCGAGATTTTGTATGAAGAGGATCTCCTGGCTCGGTATGGGGAGACGTCCGATGAGGAAACGTCCGATGAAGAGCCGATCCCCTATATCGGTCTGCGCGGTCCCGAGGATTTCGCCTACGGCGGCCGAATCGTGACTTCGTTCGAATTCGGACCTTCGGTGAGCACCGATGTGGGAGGCAGTATCCTTTACCAGCGACGATGGAAGCAGTCCCGGCGGGTCGGGGAGGGGTTTCCGGAGTTTTATGACAAGCTGCTGTGGGGAGCCGATATGGTGTTTTTCCTGCATCCGCCGACCACCAACAAGTACCGTAACCTTCAGGCCGGAATCGAGCTGCTTGGCTCAAGGGAGTCGTTCGAGAAGACTGCTCCGTCTGCAAGAGTCGTTACCGGTTGGCGCACCGGCGGCACTGCACATATTGACTACCAGCATACCCAACAGTGGCATGTCGGCGGTTTCGGCAGTTTATTTGAGTCAAATGATCTTGACAGGACCAGCAAAATACATGCGGGGGGATATGTCACCTTTGCACTTACCCACTATCAGTATATTCGTTTCGAGTACAGTCGATACGAGTACCCTGATCCGCTGGACGGCGTGAACAGAATCCTTCTCCAGTACGATGCGACAATCGGGTATCACACCCATGGGAGGCAACGATGAAGAAATGGCTATTGATTCTGGTGTGCATTCTGCCCCGGACTCTTTTGTCCGGAGACAAACTGAATGTGGTTGCGTCCATACCCGATTTGGGAGACATGGCCGAGCGGATTGGCGGAGAGAAAGTGGTGGTGAGAACACTGGCAACCGGACGCGAAGACCTTCACGCGGTCCCGGCGCGACCCAGCTTTCTGCCGATCCTGAACAGAGCCGATATTCTGCTTTCACTCGGTCTTGACGCCGAACACGCCTGGCTTCCGGCTCTTGCCGCCGAGGCACGAAATCCCGACATTATGGAGGGGCGGGGTGGCTGGGTCGAGA
>CAZEMW010000450.1:0-3991 GCA_964513105.1 uncultured Fibrobacterota bacterium | reverse complement strand
AAAGGAGCGGATACAAGGGTAGCTAAACGTACTTATGGGTACTTAACCCTTTTAATCCAATACAACAGCAGTACCTGAATATATTTTTTCTTGCTTCCGCTCCGGAATGGCTCATGGAAAAGGAAAATTATCCGGGAAAGCCGAATTCGGTGGAGGACAAAGAGATAAGGGGTAAATTGAGATGACGCATAAGCCAAAGGCCAACTTCATCGGCATAGCGGTATTAACGGTAGTTCTGGCTGGATTGGTGGTGGATGCCGGAAAATCGGGAAACGATAGTTTCTATGCGGACATAATTCGGCTCGACAACATTGCTACCAAAATTCATCAAAGTTATGTCGAAGACGTCAGTTCGGAAGACCTGGTCGACAATGCCGTTGAAGGAATGATGGGGATGCTGGACCCCCATTCCACGTTTTTCAAGCGCAAACAGTATGATGAGCTGCGTATTCATACCGAAGGGAAATTCGGCGGACTCGGAATCCAGATTTCGATCCGGGACAAGATCCTTACGGTTATGACTCCCATATCCGGAACGCCGGCGTCTCGCGCCGGTATACAGTCCGGCGATCAAATTCTGGAAATCGAAGGCGAAAGCACAAAAGGTATTTCGCTCGAGGACGCTGTCGCCAAATTGCGGGGACGTCCGGGAACGGACGTAACCATCAGCGTGCGACGCAAAGGCGAAGGCAAAGATCTCGATTACACCATCACGCGTGAGGTCATTACCATCAATGCGGTTCCTTTTTCCGGGGTTATCGACAATGGCATCGGATATGTGCGACTGGTCACCTTTTCGCAGGACGCCGGTGCGAATGTCGAAGAGGCCATCAATGGACTGGTTGCCAAGGGAATCAAGGGAATGGTTTTCGACTTGCGCCGCAACCCCGGAGGATTACTTCCACAAGCACGCGAAGTAGCTGAAAAATTTCTGCAGAAACGCGCCCTGGTCGTATCGACCCGCGGTCGTATTCGAGGTCAGAACAAAGAGTATTTGTCTTCAAGTGACGCGGTACTGCCCGAAGATATCCCGCTGGTGGTTCTCGTTGATGCGGCAAGTGCGAGTGCATCGGAGATTGTAGCGGGAGCCATTCAGGACTGGGATCGGGGTATTGTCCTCGGGGATACGACTTTTGGCAAGGGATCGGTGCAGAGTATCCTTCCATTGGACAGTGATCACCATCTCAAGCTGACAACCGCCTATTACTATACGCCGTCGGGGCGCTGCATAAATCGCCCGGAGAATTACAGCCAAACGACGCATTTCGGCAACGACGAGGATGAAGGCGAAGAGGGAACCGAAGAAGCAGAGGGTGAGGAGGCCGATACCACCGCTACTCCGACCGATACATTACCGGAATACCGGACAAAGAACGGCAGAGTCGTTGTCGGCGGCGGCGGAATTGTTCCCGACACGGTGGTTGAAGGTGAAATGGTGGGGCCGGTCATGCGGTCGCTGCTCTTGAAAGATGCATTTTTTAAGTTCGCCACCACTGTGTATCCAAAACTTCAGGACCGAAACGTGTCGGTTGGTGCGGATTTCGAAGTCAATGATGAATTGATGGAAGAGTTCATGAATTATCTGGACACTATAGATTATTCATTCAAGCGTTTTGCCGGTGTGAAGTTCGAAGAATTCAAGCAACGAATCGGGCTTATCCCCGATACCACGTCCGACTCGGCCGCCAAAATTCCTGAATCGGAACTTCCGCACTGGCAAAACGAAGAGAAAGAGCGATTGCAGTCTGTGGTTTCGGTGGTGGACTCCCTGCTTGAGGCTGAAGGTCGACGTGAGTTCATGAACAGCACCGAAGAAATAAAGGAAGGAATCAAGGAAGCACTTCTCGTGCGTGAGCTGGGGCAGGATAATCCGGTCGTTTACAGAACTCGTCTGGCGGTCGACCCGCAGGTGAAGAAAGCGGTGGCACTGCTGACCGATGAAAAAGCGTACACTTCGTTGCTGACACCGCCAAAGCAGTGATCAGTCGGTACAGAAAGATACTTAAACCTACATCGATACTATGGAGAAGTGATGATCAGCCGAATGCGCGAGATTGCGCCTACCGTAATCATAATTGTTTTGATAGCCTTTGTCGGAGGAACCATTTTCCTGAGCTGGGGAATGGGCGGAGACGTGGGGCCTCGGGAACAGATCGTGGCCGAAATCGAAGGCGAAAAGATTCTCTTGAGGCAGTTCGATCAGGCGGTTCAAACCGAGCGTGAGCGAATGCAGCAGCAGGCTCAGGGCGAAGTTCCGCCGTATCAGTACCGAATGGTACCTCAGCAGGTAATGGAGAGTCAGATCAATCGCATACTTATGGAGAAAGCGTTCGAAGAAATGTCGGTAAGCGCTTCGGTCGAGGAAGTATTTCAATACTTGAAACGGAATCCGCCTCCCGAGCTGGTGTCTCATCCGGCATTCCAGACCGACAGTGTATTCGATACCACAAAGTACATCCAGTTTCTGAATTCTCCGAATGTCGAGCAGCTCGTGCCGCTCGAGGTGCATGCACGGGAATACGTAATTCCGGCACAACGCATACAGCAATTCCTTGAGGCCGGCAGAGTGCCCTCACAATCCGAAGTCGCGCGTGAGTATCGGACTAAAAACGAGAAAATCGTCTACGAATACCTGAAAGCGGGCAAATGGTCTTTTCAGGTGGATTCGGCCGAGGTAACCGATCAAATGGCTCGTGAATACTACAACAAGAATGAAGACACCTTTCGCGAGAAATCACAAGCCGAACTCTACTTCCTCAAATATGCAAAGGAAGCCACCGAGGAAGATGTTGAGACATATCGTAACGAACTGCTGAGCATTAGGGAACGTATCAGTTCCGAAGAGTCAACTTTCGCGGAAGAGGCTCAGATTGAGTCCGACGACGAGGGGTCGGCCCAGAGGGGCGGGGAGTTGGGATGGTTCGGGAAAGGCACCATGGTTCCTCAGTTCGAGGAGGTCGCGTTTGAACTCGATTCGGGTGAGATCGCCGATCCCGTGCGCACTCAATTTGGACTCCATCTGATTCAGGTTACCGGTCGCAGAGAAGTCGATGGTGAACAACAGATACAGGCCCGTCATATCCTTCGAAACATACAGCCGACCATCGAGACGCTCGACAGCCTGGAGATGATCATAGACAGTGTCCAGGACTATATCGATGAAAAAGGCGTAAAGGCGGCTCTCAATGATTTCAATTTCGATTCGACAGGCCTGTTCGCAAAAGGGGAAATGATACCGGAAATCGGATATCTTCCCGGTGCGGCCTATTTCGCTTTTACCGAGCAGGAGGATAAAAAATCGGAGAGACTCCAAACGACCGATGCCTACTTTTTGCTGGTACGCAAACGGGTAGTACCTGAGGGGGTACTTCCTTTCGAAGACGTCCGCGGAGAGATCACTACGACTCTGCTGGACTCGCTTCGTCGCGAAGAAGCGCGCGATTACCTGGCGAATGCATTGGGTAGTGCATCCGGTGAATCTTCCCTCAAGGTGATAGCCGAGGGGGATACGCTGTTGACTGCGGGCGTAAGCGACACCGTGACACGCCGCGACTTCGTGTCGGGTGTAGGCTCCGGGGGGTTGGTCACAAACGTCGCGTTTGGTACCGAAGTCGAGAAGCGGAGTGACGTCTTCAAGTCAAAACAGGGGGATTATTACGTTGTTCGTCCTATGTGGAAGGATACGGTTGATTCCATTCCCTGGGACTCTCCGGCAATCAGTACTATTCGTACATCTCTGGCCTCTACGGCTCGCCAGAAAGCCTATTATGACTGGTATCTGGATTACAAGCGTGAGGCCGACATAGACAGTAGATTCGATGAATTCTATATGGATTAACCGACGATGGTCGGTAGTGTATCGTGATTTATTGGGCGTGATGTAGAGCACCGGGCTTTCGTCACGCCCTTTTTCTAAACCGGCTTAGCCGGATACCCCGGCATTTTCCCGATCAAAGATCGGGACTCATTTCGGCTTCGCTCAATGCAGCGC
>CAZEMW010000449.1:0-3995 GCA_964513105.1 uncultured Fibrobacterota bacterium | reverse complement strand
CCAGACAGAGAACGGGACGGATTCCTTCGTGCGCAAGAAAGTCGGTATGGAATTTTTCGGCCGAAGAGTGCGAGAAAAAGAGATACCCGGCTATCTCGCGTTTCATCCGCATCGCAACCAGAGCGGCCGCCGATGCAATGAAGCCATCGACAACAACCGGGATTCGGTTCTCTGCCGCTCCGAATATTGCTCCCGCCATTCCGGCGATTTCCAGACCACCGACACGGCGCAAGGCGTCAAAGGGACTTGAATCCCATTCGGAAGAATGTTTTCGAACCCCTTCTTCAACCGCCTGAAGTTTCCGTTCCAGAAGCTCTCCGCGTGATCCGGCACCCATGCCGACCGTTTCCGATGCCGGAAGATTCAGCAACATCGAGTACAAAGCCGACGAAGACGCCGTATTTCCAATGCCCATATCTCCGATTCCGAGAAAATCACACCGAGACTCTTTCACTACTTCAGCCCCGGCCGTCAGCGCCGCATGACACTCGCCTTCGGTCAATGCCGGCTCGTGCCGAAAATTCCGGGTGCCTTCGCGCACCTTCTTTCCGATCAGTTTCGGATGATCTTCGAATGCACCAATTACGCCGACATCGACCACCGCATATTCGATACCCGCGGTCCGACACATAACACTCACCGCAGCGCCCCCGCCGGCCATGTTCATCACCATTTGCCGGGTGACTTCCGAGGGAAACGGGGTGATTCGTTCTTCGGTAATCCCATGGTCACCGGCAAACGTAAAAACCAGTGGTTTTTTCAGTGCGGTATCCGCGGTGCCGCGAATCGCGCACACTTTCCTGACGAATTCTTCGAGCCGCCCCAGGCTTCCCGGTGGCTTGGTCAAGTCGTCCAATCGCCTGCAAACTTCCTGGTCCAGTTTCTCGTCGACGGTGTCGGCGATCTTCATCTCGTGAAAATCCATCATTTTCCTTTCAATTGCAGCGGAAGCCCGCAGGAAACAAGGTACACCTCATCCGCTCGTGAAGCGACCTGTCGGTTAAGATATCCGGCCATATCACGGTACGACCGTGCCAACGCGTTTTCCGGCACAATTCCCCATCCGACCTCATTGGTCACCAGATACAAATCGGGGACAACACTGCCCAGAGACGCGCAAAATTCATCGATACCATTTCGGACACGTGTCTCTTCGTCTTCGTTGTGGTAGTAGATATTGCCAAGCCAGACCGTGAGGCAGTCCACCAGCACGACTTCGACATCGCCCGAGATACTCAATAGGGCATCCCGAAGCTTCACCGGTTCCTCTATTGTTGTAAAGAGATCTTTTCGCTGTTCCCGGTGAGCCGCTATGCGCCGTTTCATTTCGTCGTCAAAGGCGTTGGCGGTGGCAACAAAAACCCGTTTTTTGTATCCTTCAAGCGCCCGATGCAATGCAAAGTCGCTCTTTCCACTTCGGGCGCCTCCGGTTACCAGTGTTATTTTCCCCAATGATTCCTCACAAAGTTAAGTGAATCAATCGTATACTTCTCACAAAAAAGTTCGAGCGTCACGACTCCGCGAAACTCTGACGCCAACCGATCCAGTACCATCGAAGTCGGTTGTGTGTCGGGCATGGAGTCGAGCGAGCGATGATCGTGTCCCGAGACAACCCCGTGGAGATGAACGACCCGTGTCCTGTTCAGATACCGCTGTGCGAACTGTTCGAACGTTTCGCCCCGAGACCAGAGGTGCCCGACATCACAACAGTAGCTGAACCCGAACTCTTCGACGATCTGTTGGTTCCATTCAAATGGATACGCCACGTTTTCGACGGCAATTCGATGCTCGCTTCCCCGCACCGCACGGGCCACATCGCAACAGAGACTGCGAATCCTGTTCGACCATTCGTCATGCTTCAGTCGGCATTCACCGGCACCGTTATACAGATGCAGAATGAACGCATACGGGTCCAGAATCGACGATTTTTCTATCATCTGAACAATGTGTCGTCGGTATCGCTCCCGTTCATCATCGATGTCGGAGACGGGGCAGACGTCAAGCGGGAGGTGAAGCGTATACGTAATTTCGGTCGCTCGACGAATTTCGTCAAGTTCCCGAAGAGTATCCGGGTTGAAGAGGGATACGGCGCCGTCACACTCGAACGCAAGCAGTTCTATGTCGTCTACCGTATCGGCCAATGCCGCAACATTGGCGACATACTCATCCGGAAATACAAACGAGGTGCAACCAAGACGAAACGGCAGCGTGCCTTTCAAGCCGAAATCGGGCATGCGGTACGACGAAGGGCCGGTCATTCCTCAATACCCCGTCGAGCTTTCACCCCCTGGTGGTAGTAGTGCTTGATTTCCCGCATCTCGGTTACCAGATCCGCGCGCTCCACGAGTTGCGAAGGTGCGCCGCGTCCGGTAATTACCAGTTCAACCTTTTCGGGTTTGTCGTTTACCAGAGAGAGGAGCTCTTCGACCGAAATAACGCCCATCTTCACTGCAACGTTTCCTTCATCCAGAATCACCAGATCGTACTTTCCCGATACAAGGGCGGTGCGGGTTTCCGCCAGAGCCGTCCCCCCCGCTTTGGTATCTCGTTCGGACGGTTTTCCACGGACGAATTTTCCCGCCCCGTATCGACGGAGTGTCAGATTGGCGAACTCCGAGAGTACTTTGTGTTCACTGCATTCGCGGGATTTCATGAATTGCACAAGCAAGACATTCAGCCCCGCGCCGAGGGCTCGCACGATCAGACCCATGGCACAGGTAGTCTTCCCTTTTCCGTTGCCGGTATACACATGAACATATCCACGTTCATTCACGGTAGGTATCCTCCACACAAATCGGGTATTCTAAAAATCGGACGGATTCCTGCGGCAGAGCGAAGTAGAGTTTGCGATATTCCGAATCCGGTTCCACCTGCTCTTGATGCGAAATGCGCACGTTCGGGCAAGGGAGATCGTACGCCCACCATCCTGTCCCTTCGAAGACAAACTGTATCGCCTTGAAAATGCACGAACATAGCACTCCTCCAGCCCTTTTCCACGAAGGCCGAACGATTGTGACCGAGTGAGTTCGGTCGGCGGGTGGGCATGATTTTCCAGATCGATGCCCGGTAAATTTCAGGTAGGTCTCCTGGCTCTCCCGATTCCGCCGCCTTCCCATCCCAGTGCAGGAACAGTGGCGTGTAGAGGCGAAATACTCATCGAACGAATCGATCGGGAATTACAGTGGCGGGCCCGCTCCGGATTCTCACCGGATTCCCCGGAACCTGAAATTCAATGTTGTAGAAATTACATTCTTCGGGCTGTCAGGTCAAGGGCACGGGAAAAATCACTTTTGCAGATACACTGTTTTGCTTCGATTTAGTCCATTCCCAGATGACCGGTATTCGGTGATTTCAAGCATCGATCCCGCTATCGAAAACGGGCTCCTCACGTCATCGGAGAGGCATGACCGGTGATGCTGTTTTGGGCGTGATATCCCCGATATCCCGGCCCCGATGTTGCTGTTATATATACAAGTGTGAAACAGGAACGGGACGGTGGAGCGTATCTGCCGACGGCTCCTTCCGGCATACCGGTTTGTGGCACTCGAAGGCAGTGTGCAGTAAAACCGAGGAGCCGCCAGGGTATCGTCTACGCATCGTACCGATACGGCAAAAAATGTCCTTGTGTTCAAGGAGGCACTCATGAGAACATACATCAGACTATCAGTTCTGGCGGCGTCGGTGTTGGCGCTGCTTCCAATCGGGATCTCCAACGCATTTGCACAATACCAGAGTTACTCTCCTCCCCGAGAGAAACGGTTCTATCTGACACTCTCGGGCGGAGCCGACCGGCAGATCGGTGACGATGACTTCGAACGATATGAATGGGGATTCAACATTGCGGGAAATGCTCTCGGACAGGTAAACGACTATTTCCTGCTTGGGGGACGAGTCGCATACAACCGTTGGACTGCGGACAAAGGCGAATTCCTGGATGAGGACAACGGTCTGAACGATATCGATATCGAGGGAGAGGTGTGGTCGATGGAAATCCT
>CAZEMW010000448.1:0-4016 GCA_964513105.1 uncultured Fibrobacterota bacterium | reverse complement strand
CGCCTCTTTGTGACGCCTCGCCAGTCACTTTCTCGCTCGGTCGAGGCACTAAAGCCGTTTCCGGACAGGCACTCTCTACTGGAGCAACGACATAATATGCGAGGCTGAGATGTCGTTGAACCTCTTGAACGCATTTGTGCCGCCTTCCATAAGCAGCCGTTCACGGGTTAGTTCAACGAGCCCGGCCGCCATGTCCTGATCCCTTAAGAGGCTTTCAGCCGCAACAGTGTTGATCGAAGCCACCGAAAGGTTGTTCTGTGCCGAGTCGAGTCGGTTCATCATCGCTCCGACCCCACTGCGCTGCGAATTCACCTCGTTCAAAGCGGCATCAAACGCGACCATTGCATCCGCCGCCCCGTCGGCCGTCGCAACCGAAACGCTATCAAGGCCGATATTCGACGTGGTAAGATCAAATGAAGGCAACGTCAGTGTTTCACCCTCGTTTGCCCCCGCCTGTACAACGGCGGATCCCGAAGCCAGTCCGCTGCCGTCTGCCACTTCCTGAGTATTGAACTGCGTACCCTGAGCAATCCGATCAACTTCAGCAACGATATGCTGAACCTCGCGATCAATCATCTGCCGTTGCTCATCCGAGAGCGTATCGCTTCGGGCCTGCACCGACAGCTCCCGTCCCCGCTGAAGCATGTCCGTAACCTCATCGGCGGCTCCTTCGGCAATTCGAAGTGCCGAGAGAGCATCGGATACGTTGTTCGATGCGGCGGCGAACCCGCGGGCTTGAGTACGGAGCTGTTCCGAGATGCTCAAACCGGCCGCATCATCGGACGCCCGATTGATCCGTTGAGCAGTCGAAAGCCGCTCAAGAATTTTTTTGAGTTGTTTTGATGTTTTGCCGAGAGTTTTTGAGGTCCGAGCACCGGCCGCGGCAAAACTCGGTCCACTCGATCCTTGGATCATCATACACACCTCCCTGTCGAGTAACACAAATCTACAGCTTCCCCATTATCGTATCGGCAGGAACTCGAAGAAACTTTAGAATTTTATTTCATTTCTGTTTCGGGACTTATGTAACGAGCTGCTAATTCAGCGACTTGGAGGGATGGTTTTTTTTCACCAAGGTGCTCACGAAGCGCAATCAATCGGGATCGGGAAGCGCGGTACTCTTTTAAAGAGGAAAGAAGGGGATTCATGTATCGTGCAAGATCACCCGGCGCGGTTTCCTTCTGGAAACATTCGTGAATGATCTCTTTGCCCGCAATTATGTTGGGCAAGCCGATATACGGCGTCTTGAACAGGAGTCTGGCCGCCAGAAAATTCAGCCACGCCGTTCGGTATACCAGAACATGGGGCACCCCCAGGAGCGCGGCTTCCAGGGTAGCCGTACCGGAGGTCACAAATGCCGTATCGGCCCAAACCAGAAGCGAATCGAGTTCCTCCCGAAAAAGCTCGACATCGTCTCTTCGGCTTGCCGAGACGTAGAGCTCCATCGGCAACCAATCGCATCGGGAAACCCGGACCTCGACGTCAAATTGCTCTCGCAGGATATCCACCGCTCCCATCATCGGCGGTAAGTTCGCACCGACCTCCTGTCTTCGACTTCCCGGAACAAGAGCGACTCGAAAGGGCCGCTCTTTCTTGAATGGATCTCCCGTTTTCCGTTTCTCACGGCGGTACGGCTCAAGTTCCCGGTGACGATGCGTAATCGCCTCGACCGACGGATTGCCGACGTAACCGGACCGTGCCTCGAACTCGGCATATATTGATGTTTCAAATGGAAAAATGAGCGCGATTTCGGAGGCATACCGTCCCAGAATTCGTTTCCGTCCTTCTTTCCAGGCCCAGACTTTCGGGGCGATATACCAGACGACAGGAATGCCGCGTTTATATGCTTGCTTAAGTAGCCAGAGATTAAGCCCGGGATAATCGACCAGGATCAAGACTTTCGGAGGAGAGGAATTGAGAGTCTCAAGAAGCACCCGTCGTGCGGTAAAAAAGAAATTCGCGCCGGTCACAACATCAACGATGCCCATTCGCCCAAACGGTTCGAAAGGAAGGATTGGCCGAAGGCCCTCCTGCTGCATGCCGGGACCGCCTACCCCAAAGATGTCGGCCGAAGGAAACAGTTGTTTCAGATGTCGAACAACGGGAGCGGCATGTTCGTCTCCCGACGGCTCGCCGGCCAGAAACATGATACCGTTGCGCTCTTGGGTATTCTGGAGCATTTGTTGTACCCGGCTTCCGGAACGTTCAGAAGAGGGAATCCGGTATTGTTCCGCCGCCCTTCATTTCAGACAGATATTTTTTCACCGACGGCAGTTTGTCGCGGGCAATGACAAGCACGGCATCTCCCGTATTGACCACGACCACATTGGACAACCCGACCGCCGCAACGGAGGAATCGCCGCTGTTCACGATAATCGAATTTTCACAGTCTGCCTCAAAGACCTGTTTACCTGAAACAGTTGTGCCGCGTTCATTTACCCCTGTCAGACGCTGAACCGATTCCCACGATCCGATATCGTCCCAGGTAAATGTTCCGCAAACGACAGTGACTCGATCCGACTTCTCCAATACGCCGTAATCAATCGATTCCTTCTGACATCGAGAGTAGAATGCATCGATATCGGCGGCGGAAAGGTCATTCTGAAAAAGTGGCTCGACATCGGCATACAACGTCGGCATGTGGGTTTGGATTTCTTCAAGGATCGTGGAAACCTTCCATAGAAACATTCCGCTGTTCCAGAGATAGGAGCCCTCGGCCACATACTCTTTGGCCAATTCTCTCGATGGCTTCTCCACAAATTCCTGAACATCGAACGAAGTTACATTGTTCGATTTTGACAGCGAATTCCCAAGACGAATATACCCATACCCTGTATCGGGTCGAGTGGGAGTTATCCCGAAAACCACCAGGCGATTGTCCTTTTCAGCGGGTGTCGCCCCGTGGCGAACAGCATCGACAAAGCCTTTTACGGGACTGATGGCATGGTCAGCCGAAAGAACCAGCATCAGTGCGTCGTCATACTTGCCGCGGACCCATGCGGCGGCGGCAGCCACCGCGGGAGCGGTGTTCTTGCCGACCGGCTCAACAATCATATCGTATTCCAGAACTCCGGAAAGAGTCGAGTCGATTTTCGAGGCAATGTTTTTCCCGGTTACAATGAGGGGCCGCACCCCGGCTCGACAAAACGTCTCCACTCGAGAGAGCGTCTCCTCCACCATTGTTTTCTCACCGATCAAGGGTAGAAGTTGCTTGGGTCTGGCGGAACGACTGAGAGGCCAGAAACGCTCTCCGATACCGCCGGCGAGTAGAACCGGGACGATCTTCATAAGTGTGAACCTTTCCCGATGATTGTGTTCTGCAAACCGCGGAGTGCTTCGACAACTTCATACGGCACTGAAGGCGAACCGATCTCTGCTCGGGTCTGATTGGTACTGTGGAAATCAGAGCCTCCGGTTACCAGCAGCCCGTGCCTTCGTGCATACTCGGCATAGTACTTCTGTACGGGCGGAGGATGCTCCGAGTGGTAGGCTTCTATCCCCCGAAGCCCCATACGTGAGAACTCGGGTATTCTCTCATCAATGCCCGTGACTCCCGGATGTGCCAACACCGGAATACCACCCGCATCCAGAATGATCTGGAAAACCTCCCGTGGATGCAGAGTCATTTTCTCGACATACGCGGGCGAATCATAGCCGATGTACTTATCGAACGCTTCTCGAAAGGAGTAGATCAGCTCTTCTTTCAGCATGGCGGCTGCAATATGGGGCCTTCCAATCGCCCCTTCGCCGGCGATTTTGAGAACCGTATCGAAACGTAGATCTACCCCTTGCCGGTTGAGATTCCTGATCATCTTTTCCGCACGGGCGTATCTCGCCTGTTTCATTTCGTGCAGCTTATGGATCAATCCGGTATTCTCAATATCCAGCATATAGCCAAGGACATGAATGTCCTTGCCGTCGATCTCACACGACAGCTCAACTCCCGGAATGACTTCAATCCCCTGGGCCTTCCCAATATCATCAGCCCGGGGTATCCCGTCGACACAGTCGTGATC
>CAZEMW010000447.1:0-4024 GCA_964513105.1 uncultured Fibrobacterota bacterium | reverse complement strand
CGCCAGTCACTTTCTCGCTCGGTCGAGGCACTAAAGCGAGTTTCCGGACAGGCACGAAGTACTGGCCTTTTATGCCTATTGGACAACGAGTCCCGGGCTTCATCGAGAAAGTGCCTTCTTTCGGTCTCAATCGAAAGGTTCACTTCGGCTGCGCTCATTTCGTGGCTCACTTGCCGGATTAACCCGCGATGAACGGGCAGTTTTCGGACAGACACTAATGAAACGGCTGCTCAGAGCCCCGTCGGTGTGCTATCAAATGTAGCCCGTGTCCGCCTATAGAACTCGAGCTGAACCCGGATACTGAGAAAATACTCATCGCCATGTTGTAGATTACACCCGAATCGCATTTTTGAACCGGAACCATATATGAAGAATGAATCCCACTTTCTGTTTTTTGCATCGCGGTCGGGTGTTACTACTATTACGATCGACGGAGACGAAAGTCGGCATGCGGTGGGGGTTCTTCGCCGAAGAGTTGGCGACTATATCGAAGCTACCGACGGTTGTGGTACGCTGTTTTGCTGCGAGTTGACCGAAGTCGACAAAGACCGGTGTGTGGCAAGAGTTCTGGATCGTCGATATTTTCCGGTACCGGTACCGCGTCTCGATCTGTATGTCGGGCTTCCCGATAAGGATGCTTTCGCCAGAGCGGTAGAGGAGCTCGTGCCGGTGGGAGTCTCACGCATAATACCGGTGGAGTGCCGGTATTCGCAAATGCGGTGGTGGGCGGGAAAATGGGAAAAACAGATGGAGAGACTAAGCAGAAAAGCTCGTACGGCCCTGAAACAGTCACGTCGTCTCCACAGCCCTGTAATTGAGCCGGTTCAATCTTTCGGCAATGCTCTGGATTCAGCCGTTGGAACGGTGCTCTATGCGGACGAACACGGTATCAGCGTATTTGAAGAAGACCTTGTGAAAGACGAGGAGGTACTCAGCTGTTTTGTGGGACCCCCGGGTGGTTTTGCCGACGACGAGATTGAGCAATTCACTAAAACGGTTGCGCGTCCCGTGCGTCTTGGCAGATTTCGATTGCGTACCGAACTGGCTGCCGTGGTAATGGCCGCGCTTGTTGGAGAGATGGTCAGGACGTGATGGAACAGGCGCACCAGATTTCCGTACTTCGTCCTGCACTCTGTCGTTCAATCCACCTCCATTGAAGTGTCTGTTTTCAGAGGTATGCGTTTGATGGTACGGTTTCAAATCCGAAAGACCTGATACCGGCTTGAACTGAACTGCTGATTCCGGGCCCCGGCTATCCATCGATGAGAAACATGAGAGCGGCCCCAACTGTATGGGTCCAATGGATCTCCCAATAAGGTATTGAAGACTCCGGAAGCTGAATTTTGTAATGATAGAACACCGGTCGCCATACCGTTTGGGAATACGACAGAGTCAGGCCGAACGACTCGGAAGCCCAGATATCGAAGCCCACCCCACCGTGAGCACTCATGCACCATCTCCGATCAGTCAGTCCGGTTAACTGTCGGTCTTCGGGTTCGTCGTACCGAACCACATTAAACCCGATTCCCAGGCCGGCATGAAGCTGAGTTACTCCCACCGGTGGAAGCAGTATCTGGATCTGGGGGATTACTCCAAAGTGAAACACCGAGTACTCTTCGGCAACCGGCAGGAGCTCGCTGTTCAACAAAGTATCGACGGTTAAAGAGCCGAAATTCGCCTGCAGACCGAATTGAGCTCGAAATATGTCGTTCAGCGGGTACCTTCCCCCAAATCGGATCCCCCACATCGAAGCCGGCGACCGCGTAGTATCCTGCAGTAGATCCGGATCTTCAAACTCAAAGTAGCCCCAGCGAGATGATCGAATACCACTCATTCCCAGATAGTAGTGGCGTTTCCCGAGGGGGATTTCCCCCGTACCCTTTACCGCTCCGTCGGGACGAGGAAGCCCGATTCTCCGGGGTTCTTTCAAGCGCGTTCCAACGTTTCCCGGCAGTCCACCGAAAGAGGACTCGCCGGTGTTTTCCGCCCGGACCGGGGATACTCCGATGCACATTACTACCGAGAAAAATAGAAACCGCGAAATCAGCCTTAATAAACTCACTTATTACTCCAGAACGGTGAAAACAGACTCGTTGAGTGTGTGGAATCCGCAAGACCATGTTTAGTGAGAGCGGGGTGTCTTCCAGCACTCGCCGCCGGCAAAACAGGGGTCGTCCATAGTGATCCTTGTCATTATCCGCCGGGAAGGATTACGAGCCGGCGAAAAGATGCCGGGTCAGAATTCTTTGATCAAGACAAATTACCTGTCTCAACTTCGATTTTCATTGGATGAGCGGAGTGCCTCGTTGTCTTTGCACTGAGCTTACCGAAGGGAACGCAGTCGAGGTGAGCGAAGCCGAAACGTTGAAGCTTGCTCTTTGATGTCATTCTCCGACCGTGACGGTGCAATTGGTTTTCTGCATTCTATCTTTTTTCCGGAATCATGAAAATACAATTCGTCCGTACTCCGTGTCTGAGCCCGACCTCCCGGCGATCCGGGATAGTTTCAGTCTAAGGGTATTGCCGCTCCTGAGAGCCGAAAAGGGAGTTTCGACTCCGTGATGTATCGGTACCTGTTGGGGGAGCGGGTGTGCATTTAGCATTTTATATTTCATGTCCGCCAGGTTTGCGCCATTTTGCCGGTATGTCCTGCAGATTCGACAACCTGAGACCCTGAGCAGCGATACGTCTGCAATGTCGGCTGCTCTGTCCCGAATAAGGGAAAGAGCCTTTAGTCCGCATTTCCCGCTTTTCTTTTCCGGGCTCAGCGGTTCAGAGAACAAACGAACACCTGTATCCATGAAGATCTATGGCCGTTAAAAACGATAGTTTCAGAAGAAGTCTCAGGCTTTATGGGCGCATGCTGCGTTTCGCCAAGCCCTACGTTCCCATGTTTCTTCTCACCATTTTTCTGTCCTTTTTCGTTGTTGCTTTTGAGTCGATTTCCACGTGGGTGCCCGCTACACTCATTCAGGCGCTCTTCAATCCGGAGGTCGCGCATGAGGGGTATGATGCCGTTCTGGCTGAACAGCAGAAAGGGGCGCCCGACGGACAGGATACTTCGGCAAACAGAGAAGCATCAAAAGAGGGATTGGGGGTCGATAATCTTACCGGGGGTATTTCGGGCCTCGATTCGATAAATGAAAAACTGAAACAGTGGACCTATGGTATGCTCAACTCCGGTGCCGAAGGCGCTCGGGGAGTGATTCGACTCATCTGTTTGCTGATAATTGTTGCGTATGTCTTGAAAAACCTGGGACTTTATATTCAATCCCTGGTCAATGCCAAACTGAATTTGTATATCGTTCGAGATATGCGCAACAAGCTCTATCGCCATATCCTCATGTTGCCGGTTTCATACAGCGATCGTAATCGTTCCGGAGATATCGTTTCGCGGATTTTGAATGATGTCGGATCCGTGAACACCTCAATAAATACGACATTCAGCAAACTCATCATTGAACCGGTTCGGCTTCTTGCTTTTATCACAATCCTGTGCATCATCAATCTGCGGATGACGCTCGTGATTTTCATACTATATCCGGTTCTCGGGTTTATCATCGTGAAAATCGGTCAGGCAGTTCGCCGGAGGAGCAAACGGACCCTCGACAAAATTTCCGGTCTGGTTTCCGTTCTCTACGAGACCATAAACGGGATTCGTATCGTTAAGATGTTCAACATGAGCCAGGCCGAATCGGAGAAGTTCAGTCGGGAAAACCAGAAATACGTTCGGGCCTCATTTCGCTCGACCAGAGCAGGAGCGCTTAGTAGCCCGGTGACCGAGGTGCTGGGGAGCGTCGTCATGATCGCCCTGCTCTGGTACGGTGGTATACAGGTTCTTGAGAGTCGCAGTGGGTTTCAGGCTGAGGATTTTCTGAGATACTTACTATTTCTGCTGCAGATGTATCGGCCGTTGAAATCACTCATGAGCGTGAACAATGCGATTCAGGCGGGGTTCGCCGGAGGTGAGCGCATATTTGAGGTGCTCGATACCAAACCGGAACCTTTGACCCCAAGCGAGAAG
>CAZEMW010000446.1:0-4026 GCA_964513105.1 uncultured Fibrobacterota bacterium | reverse complement strand
ATACCTACGCTGAGAAAGCGCTCAGCGTAGGTATTGATCTATTCCCGGTTTGGTTCACCGAACCCTTCCGGGAAGAGGATTCTATCGATTCCAGGCAGCCATGCTCTCCGCATGGACTATTCAGGAATTGCGTTATATCAGGCCGTCCGCCTTAACCATAAGCAACATTTCGGCGGATGGACTCGGGTTGATTCACTCAAGCCTGAGGTTCCTCGTATCTATACAGCACCTGAAGGGATACGATTCCACCCTGCCGGGCTGTCTCGGTGTGGTGTGTATCGGTTGTCGTTTCTGTTGTTGATACTATTGGTGGGTAGAATGGAGGGAAGAAGGTTGTCAGGCTGAATTGCTCCGGGTGTTGGAGGCCATGGGCAGCATGAACGCTACCGGAAATCGGGTTTGTTTCGTTCTGCCGCTCTTGTTCTCGAAATCCGGATAAGGACTAAGTCCTCTGTATCGGCGGACGTGAGCGCTGCGGTTGATAGTTAATCGCGTAACTCGGGGCGCCGAGAACAAATCACAACAATGTATTCTCAGATGAGTATCTCGTGTTGGAGGGAGAACCATGAAAAAGTACGAGCCGGAAGCCATTCATAATGTAAGCTTACTCTCACACGGCGGAGTGGGAAAAACGACACTGGCCGAAGCCATTTCGTTTACGGCCAAGGCAACAAGTAAGCTCGGAAAGGTTGACAACAACACGAGTGTTTTTGATTCCAGGGCCGACGAAAAGTCTCGAAAAATGACCATCTCCATGGCTGCCGGTTCGGTTGAGTGGGACGGCACCAAAATAAATTTCCTGGACACACCCGGATTCCTTGATTTGCTTGGCGATGCTCGACTGGCACTCAGTGTCACTGAATCGGCAGTAATACTGATCGATGCGGCTTCGGGGATTCAGGTGGGAACCGAACAGGTGATGCGGCTGGTTGAGGAGAAAAAGTCACCTCGAATGTTCTACCTGAATGGTATGGACAAAGAAAATGTCGACTTCAACAGGCTCATCGAAGAGCTCAAGAGTGCCTACAGCACCTCCGTTGCGCCGATCCAGGTTCCGATGGGTACCGGAACGGGGTTCCGCGGGGTTGTCGATCTTATCGAGAAAGTGGCGCACGAGTACAAAGCCGACGGTGACGGCAACGGCAAGGTAATCGATATCCCTGCCGAACTGGCCGATCAGGTCGAAGCGATGCGGGGACAGCTTATGGAAGCGGTTGCCGAGAGTGACGAAGATCTGATGAACAAATACTTCGAAGAAGGGGAGCTTACCGACGCTGAAATGCGTAAGGGGCTTGCCAACGGTGTGGTAGAAGGACTGGTCTTTCCGGTTCTCTGTGGTAGCGCCGCGATGAATGCCGGTACCGATCTGCTTCTGAGGGCAATCCGAAACTTGTCTCCTTCGGCCGAAGCACGACAGGAGATCACGGTACTCGAGGGTGATGAAGAGAAAACCATGAAGTGTGATCCCAACGGACCCACCGTCGCTTTCGTGTTCAAGACTCATTCCGAAGAACACCTTGGTGAACTCAATATCGTGCGCGTATTTGGCGGAAAGCTGACCACCGGCAGTGATGTTTACAACAGCAGCAAGCAGGTCGGGGAGAGAGTCGGCAGTATGTTTTCTCTTCTGGGGCATCAGCGCAACGACGTAACCGAGATCTCCACAGGTGATATCGGGGGACTTTTGAAGATGAAGGATACCCACACGTGCGACACGCTGGTGGACAAAGGTGGCAAGATACGATTGCCTCGCGTTGAGCTCCCCGAGCCTCTGGTGTCGGTCGCCATCAATGCGAAATCAAAAGGCGACGAAGAAAAAGTTGGTGTCGGTCTGGCGAAACTGCACGAAGAAGATCCGGGTTTCAGCTACAAGTTTCATCCCGATATAAAACAGTCGATACTATCCGCCATGGGAGATATCCATCTGGACATCATACTCGAATCGCTTAAGAGCAGATTTAAGGTTGAAGTTGAGAAGCATGCTCCCAAGGTTTCCTACCGCGAAACAATCACCAAAACGGCCAAATATGTCGAGTATACTCACAAAAAACAGACCGGAGGAGCGGGGCAGTTTGCGAGAGTGTTCATCGACATGGAGCCGCAGGAACGCGGGGCGGGATACGAATTCGAGGATAAGATCGTTGGTGGTGTTATCGATCAGCCTCTGAGACCGAGTGTCGACAAAGGGATTCGACAGAAACTCGAGGAAGGAATCCTGGCCGGATATCCTATCGTGGACGTGAAAGTGGCGCTTGTCGACGGTAAGACGCATCCGGTGGATTCAAAAGATGTCGCATTTCAGATCGCCGGAAGAGAAGTTTTCAAGAAGGCGTTCATGATGGCTTCGCCCATACTGCTCGAACCGGTGGCCGACATCACCGTTACGGTACCCGACGACTATACCGGCGATGTCATGGGTGACCTTTCGTCGCGGCGCGGCAAGATATCAGGTATGGAGCCGCAGGGGAATATGCAGACGATCAAGGCAAAGGTGCCGGAGTCGGAAGTGCAGAGCTACTCTCAGGCTCTCCGTTCGCTGACGCAGGGACGTGGTTTTTATACTCGCTCGTTTTCTCACTATGAACAGGTGCCCGCTGAGCTCACAAAGAAAATTGTGGAAGCTTCTCAGGCCGGGGAAGAGCCTGAAGTGTGATCAGATGATCAAAAAATGAACCACGGTATAAAAAAAACGAAAAGGAGCACCCGGTAGAGTGCTCCTTTTCGTAATTTAACAAGACACTTCGTGCAGTCGTAGATTCCCGGCTGCGAAACCCGGGTTAAGGTTGAGCATGTAATGAATTCTTTCAGCATTATAGAAAAAGCGAGATCCGATGAGCAGATTGAAAACGATTGAATGGATGAACACGGGAGTACGTATTGTCGATCAAACACGTCTTCCGACCGCATTGGTATACGAAGACATAACCACGGTAGAGCAGATGTGGGATGCGATTAAGGTTTTGAAGGTCCGTGGGGCCCCGGCTATTGGAATCGCGGCGGCATATGGATTGTACCTTGGTGTGCGAGACGCCGACAACGGCAATCCGGAGGCTTTCATGGATGCGGTCGGCACCACATCCGAATATCTTTCGGGCTCACGACCGACCGCGGTGAACCTTTTCTGGGCCCTGAGAAGAATGGTACGAACGGCTGAAACGTCCCGGGCGGCGGGGGCGGGGGTGGCTGAGATGAAAAAGCGGCTCTGGGAAGAGGCGGAGGAGATACTGGCCGAAGACAAGAGGATCTGTCGTCAGATTGGTGAAAACGGATACCAACTGCTGCAGGAGTATTCTTCACTTCTCACTCACTGCAATGCGGGAGGGCTGGCGACGGGAGAATACGGCACCGCTCTCGCACCTGTCTATGTAGGGCTTGAAAAAGGACGAAAAATTCACGTATACGCCGACGAAACACGTCCCCTCTTACAGGGAGCACGGATTACTGCATTTGAGCTGCGTGAAGCGGGCGTGCCGGTAACGCTCATCTGCGACAATATGGCACCGGTGGTCATGCGGGAGGGAAAAGTGCAGGCGGTGATCGTTGGTGCCGACCGGATTGCCGCAAATGGTGATACCGCGAACAAAATCGGCACGTTCGGTGTGGCCCTGGCCGCCCGAGCTCATGGAATACCTTTCTATGTAGCGGCACCGTCTTCAACGTTCGACGCCGACATACAATCGGGAAAGGATATTCCCATTGAGGAACGGGAAAGCCGGGAAATCGTGAACGGTTTCGGAACGCAAACCGCTCCCGACGGTATCGAGGTCTATAATCCGGCCTTCGATGTCACTCCAGCCGAAATGATCGCGGGCATAATTACGGAAAAGGGGGTGCTGACGGCACCGTATGAGGAGTCGATTCGCGCGCTCCGGGAATAAAAACCGAGGGGAAACGGGCAACCTTTACAAGGGTTGCCCGTGGCGCCACGAAATGCCGAGGTATCCGCCTGCGAAACTCACGCTAGAATATTTCCGGTGTTTTGTCGAGTCCGAGTGCAGTTTGGGCGAGCAAGAGACTCTGTTCGGC
>CAZEMW010000445.1:0-4029 GCA_964513105.1 uncultured Fibrobacterota bacterium | reverse complement strand
GTATCGGCCGGCCGTCATTCTTTTCCGTCCCGTGCCATTGCACGCAGCTCGAGCGCCTCGGGCAGTCCGGGGCTCAGGCGGAGGGCTTTGGTGCAGTATTCGTCCATGGCGGAATACTTTCCCGTTGCAAAGTAAACCTTTGCAAGCTCCACCAGCGCCTCAAGTCGATATGGGTCAAGTTCTACACTTCGCCGGAGATGACACTCGGCCGCGACATAATCTCCCAGAACACGATTAACCGTACCGAGATGGTAGAAAGCCTTACCGTTGTCAGGCTCACACCGTGTAGCCTCGGTAAAGTCCTGGCGTGCTTGTTGGTAGCGCGTTCGGCAGAATTGTGCAATTCCGCGGTGCATCAATACGATTGCTCTGAGCGGCGGCTCGATTGATGACTGCAGGATCCTGCTGTACAGTTCGATAGCCGTTGTGTAGTTCTCACGATTGTGCGCATGGAGAGCCTCGACAAGCAAATCATCCAGGCTTCGAATAACTTTTCCTGTCGAATCGGCCACTTCCCGACTCCCCATCTCTTCATCATGAGATACCTTTTGCGAGATTCGACTCTGAGCCGCACGGCCGGTTTGCTCCGCGGAAAACGACCGACGTCTCCCGGCCAATTCTTTCTGGAGTCGTCGCTGATAGTCGCGGATTTCCTGAAAAGTGATATCGGAAAGCGAAAGCGTGGCGTTGATTGCCGCCAACTTGCGCCGCAACGGTGTATCGAGCGGAGCGATACGGCTTTTGTAGATGAGTTCGTGCTCAACCTCGGACCAGGCATCCTGCAGAATAGTGCGGATCTGCACTTCAGCCGTTTCTATGTCAAGATGAGGCACACGATCACGGATGTGTTCGGGGATTGCCAGGACCAGGTGGGTGCAGTTGTATCCGAATTCGCCGACGGTGTGTGTTTCGCCTTTGTGCTCGACATCACGGATGCGGTACACGCTGCGCAGTTTCTCCTCCACCCCGGCAATGTCCTCAAGAAACGGGCACACCACGCGCAAAGCCACGATATCGTGGATGGGCTCTATTCCACCGTTGTTTCGCCGCTCTTCCAGTCTTTTCAGAAGCTTCGTGTAGTAGCTTTCGAACGACTTCACGCGACTCTTGATCGTTGCATGGATATCAACGGCCTCGAGCGTGGCCTGAATGTCCTGCCACAACTCCATCCTGACCGTGCGCTACCGTGGATGCTTTTTGGAGTACTCCGCTTCCAGTGTTTTGCGCTCGGGATAGGATTCAATATCCATTCTGGTTGCTCCCCGGATATGTTGTATCTGCCGAGAACGAACCGTTTTTGCACGGTACCGCGCAGCACCTTGCGCCACTCGGGTTCCGGACAGATGTTATTAGCAATTCGTCCGGTATGCACGCTTATTGCCGTATCGGGCAGGAGACCGATTCTTTGTGAATCGGGAGCTGCAAAGAAAACACGCTGTGCTGCGGCAACCACAATTGATGTATCACATAAACAGCCGAGCCTTGCGCTTGAAAAGGAGCGCAAGAAAAAACGGTCCGCCAAACAAGGCCGTGATAATGCCGACCGGAATTTCCGCCGGCGGGGCGATGGTTCGGGCCAGGGTGTCTCCGACGACCAGAAAAGCCCCTCCTATCATGATTGATCCCAGTGCCAGCACCCGATGACGTACTCCGGGAAGCAGCATGCGACAGCCGTGTGGCGCGATAATGCCGACAAAACCGATCGGACCGCACACCGAAACAATAGAACCTACCCCGAGAGCGGTCACCACTATAAAGATGTTTCGACTGCGGGTGACGTTTATTCCGCGAGAATGCGCCAGGCTGTCTCCGGTAAGAAACTGGTCCAATTGCGGCATCATTACGCCGATTGTGGCCAGGAACCCGAGAACCGGGATAGTCATAATCAGCAGAAAGGTGTATGACGTCCCGTCGAGGCCGCCCATTATCCAGCGCATTATCTGAAAAGAATGCTGTAGCGGACTGACATAATGAACAAACATAATCAGTCCGGAGCATACCGTCGCGACTACTACCCCGGCCAGAAGAAGCGTCGTGGAATTGCTCTCCCGCGACCAGGCGAAAACATACACTAAAAGCACCGCACCGACCGCACCGACAAACGATCCCGCCGAGACGGCGGAAAACCCAAGCACGCTTCCTGAGATACCGGTGGTGATAGTGAGGGCCGCACCCAGCGCCGCGCCACCCGAAACCCCCAAGGTGTACGGACTCGCCAGGGGGTTGCGAAACAACGCCTGGTATACCATCCCGGCAGTCGCCAGTCCCCCGCCCGCGACAAACGCCGCAAGGGTGCGCGGCAGACGTATAAAAAGAAAAATATAGCGAAGCTGTGGGCTCTGGAACAGATCTCCCGGCAAAATCGTTTCAATACCCAGAAACGGGCACACCACCACGAAAACCAGCGCCGGGCAGAAGAGAAGCGCCATACGGAAACGGAGTGAATCTCTGCTCATGAGGAATGCCCCCCTTCGGCGGCGAAAAACTCCCGATCGCCGGCCGGCGCCGTATAGCGTGTGAAGGGAATACCAAATACGATACTCAATATATCCGGGCAGGACCGACGAAACTCCCCCACCGTGTCGGCAAACGCAACGGTTCCGTCGAGCAGAGCCAGAACATGGGTGCATGACGACAACGCCGTGTTGATGTCGTGAGTGACCATAACGGTGGTGATATCT
This sequence comes from uncultured Fibrobacterota bacterium, assembly GCA_964513105.1. Taxonomy (GTDB): domain Bacteria; phylum Fibrobacterota; class Chitinivibrionia; order Chitinivibrionales; family CAYFVL01; genus CAYFVL01. The sequence goes on along the minus strand of CAZEMW010000445.1, from coordinate 1,348 downwards.
TTCGCTTCTCGCGCCGTGGAGAGCGCATCGAGAAACAACCGTTCATGCGCGGGATCGAGGAAGGTCGTGGGTTCGTCCAGAAGAAGAATCCGGGATTCCTGTGCCAATGCCCCGGCCAGAAGTACCCGCTGGATTTCACCGCCACTCAGGGTATTCATCATTCGATCATGCAGATAGTCGACATCGCAAACCGCAAGTGCCTCCTCGGTCGCACGCATATCCTTCAAACCAGGCATGCCGAACAGCCCCATCCGCGAATACCGTCCCAGCAGCACGAAATCCCGCACCGTATACGGTATCACCGCTTCGGCCTTCTGGGGCACATAGGCAATGCGGCGTGCCCGCGCACGCGAATGATACGACTCGATCCGCGTTCCCTGAATCTTCACCTCCCCGCGAAGCGGCGACAGCAACCCCGCCACGGCGCGAATGAATGTCGATTTCCCCGTGCCGTTCTTTCCGATAATCGCCCACTGCTCGTCCCGCCTCACACTAAGCGAAATATCCCGAACAACCGGTTTCCCTTTGTACCCGAGGCTGAGATCCGTGACCTCAATCAGTGATTCGCTCATTGGGGAAGGTGCTCCATGAGTTCCCGTAAGTCATTCAGTAACAGTGTCAATCTCGGACCGGGAACGGTTGCGTAATCGGCCGCCAGGCAGTACACCCGATTGTGGTCGACAGCCGGGACCATGGCCACTGATTTCCAATCCGCAACAAGCGTACTGCACGCATACGGCCCCATGGCCGGTGCAACGTCAATTATCACCTCAGGCGCCACGGAGATAATCCCTTCGAGCGAAAGTTTCGGATAGTGCGAAACCGAATCCACAATCGCATTCTTTCCCCCCGCCGCCTCAATCAGGCCGTTATAGAAGGTGCCGGCGCCCGCGGCATAGACACTTCGCACCCCTCCCCCTCCCGGCGAATCCCGCCCGACACACAGAAGTACCCGTGGACGAAGAGAATCCTGACGTGTGAGACCGGTTGTGGTTCGGAATAGCTTGACAAGGCTGTCGGCCTTGACCTCCGCGCCGCACGCTTTTCCCAGGGCGACAATGGAAGTCTGAATCGCGTCCAGAGTTCCGAAATCAACTGTGACAAACGGTACCGCGAACCGTTCGAGAAACCTCCGGTGCTTTTCGTGCTCTACCTGCACCACAACAAGATCCGGCTTCAGTCGCACGATCTTCTCGAGGTTGGTGTCGGTATAGCCACCGACTTTTTCGATGGAATCCACTGCCGGGGGATACGAACAGAACTTCGTCACCCCAACGATCCGGTCTCCCAACCCGAGCGCAAACAGCGTCTCCGTAATGCTCGGCGCAAGGGACACGATCCGCTCGGG
>CAZEMW010000444.1:0-4042 GCA_964513105.1 uncultured Fibrobacterota bacterium | reverse complement strand
CCACTTCCATTCAAGCTGTTGAGATTCTTCATCGAAGCAGTAAATGGTATTTCCGAATGTGAAAATGACATTGTCTCCGTGGATTAGTGTCTGACAGGTGCCCATGAGGTTCGCGTCCCATTCATTGAGAACAGGATCACCTCTCTTATCGAGTGCGGAACGAATCGTCGGTTTGCCCTCATGAGCATACCTCTTCTCCACTTCACCCGTACGTATATTTACCCCGATAAAATTGCCGCCGATTTTTGACTCAAAGTAGAACAGGCGACTCTCGTTGGCCGCAAACTGCTCACCACCGGCTTGTTGAGAAGCCCATTTTCGGTTTTCGAAAATTTCTTCATCTTGCCAGAGCATCACGCCGCTGAACGCATCCCGTGAGGTCAACCGTCCCGCGAACGCCGCCATCCACGCGCCCCCGGAAACACGTTCCGATTCGAATACCCTGTTGCCGTTTCCGGTGCTGCTGGAAACCTCGAGGGACGGAGAGCCGATCCAGCGGATCTGGTTGGGCATGCCTGCACGGTAGTCTTCCTGATAGCTGCTCAGAGTGGAGTCGTCTTTCCAATGGGTGTACCGGTTCACATCGGAAGGTATATCCTTTTTCTGTGCGGTCCATTGGCCATTTTCCTTCAGGTATGCCGTTCCACCGTAGGCCAGTACCCTATCAATTTCTGCTTCCGACGGCGCATCGGCGCCGAGAGCCTCAAGGTCCGCCACGAGAACATTGACCAGCATGTCCATGTAGGGAAGGATTTTGACCGATTTCTCGTAGGTTACCGAAACGGCCGGATAGAGTCCTTTGGCGAACAGATTTTTTCGGGCTGCAACGGCGTTTTCTTCCGTAAGCGCCAGCCCCTGAACCTGGGTACGACCATCAGCAGCAAGTGATGCTTCGAATTCACCATCCTCCGTGCCGATAACAATGCACAAACCACCGTTAATGCCCGACGTGGACTTAACGACCGAGGCCGAAGGCAATTCGGCGGCGGCTGCGTAGGCAAACAGGCACAATGTGATACCCGGCAAAAATTTTCGCATCTTGAGTCCCCTTTCATGAGACAGCTTCGTATAAATTACGTTGAAATAGCTCTATTTCGAATTCTAATGCCTCAGAATCCCCATAAGACAAAGGGGTCTGAATGGCGCATGCCTCTATACTCAATATTAGTAGAGCAGACCTGTTTTAATGGGCCAAGAGGGTGTCGTGGTGCTTGCATGATTTTGCGATCTTCGGTAGCAGTCGGACAATCATGAAATGAGGGTCTCTTTGAACGAAATACTTCCGGGGCACGAATCCTATTCGCTGTTCCAGAGGTACGAATCGTCTTGCGGACTAAGGGGGCTGGATGCGAAACTTGGGCCAGTGCCCGTCCGAAAATGGACACCGAGTCCCGATCCCAATCGGGAAGGTGCCCTTTTCAGCCTAAATCGACGGGCTCATCTTCCCGAAGTTGATTCGGGACTCGATGAACGGAGTGTTTTCGGGCAGGCACTATTACAATATCTCGGCGCGCACAGTGGAGAGGGGCAGAGAGAGTACCCGACGAAAGAAGGATTAGCTACCTATGAAATCAGTGGAACACCTGACTTCGATACTTCGTCGAATCGACGGGCGCGGGTATCCCGCGTATAAGGACATAAAGGGCGAATACTCATTTACCCGGGGAATCCTTTATGTGGATCATGTTCAGGGAGACCCATTTGCGGCTCCCAGCAAGATGAGAGTGCGAATTCTTATGACGGACGCCGGTTTTCCGCCCGAAACGTATGCGAACAGAATTCGTGATATTAGCTTGCGGGATTTTCTCGCTCGACGGTTCTCCAGAGGGTGCCGCCGGGCAACCGATCGGCTCGGAAGCGGGAAAAGCGGTCTTTTGGCCATGGATATTCCTCAACAGGAGATTCTCGAGCGCTCATCCATTGTGGTGAATGAACGGTATGTCGAAGCCCGATTCGTGTGTGGTTTGCCGGCACACGGCAGGCGCATTCTGGGAAAAGAGGCAAATCGTCTATTGTGCGAAACGGTACCGAACGTTGCTCATCAAGCTCTGTTTTATGCAAGTATCGACTCCGGAAAGCTTCAGCATCATCAAAATACGGCCGAAGATGCCGACGCGTTGCGCAATCGGCTTGCCGAGAATGGACTAGTAGCATTCGTAGCCGACGGAAGTCGTCTTCCGCGACGTTCCGGAATTGACGACCGACCACTTGAGACCGATGAGGTCGTTTTGTTTGAGACTCCGGAATCACTCCGGGTAGAATTGGATACCCCCCATAGTGGCCCGATCACCGGAATGGGCATACCAGACGGGGTAAGTCTAATAATCGGGGGAGGGTATCACGGCAAGAGTACCCTTCTGCAGGCGTTGGAACGTGGAGTTTACAATCACATACCCGGCGATGGACGTGAGCGGGTGGTCACCGAAGCGTCGGCGACAAAGATTCGGGCGGAAGACGGACGGCGCGTGGAAGCCGTCGATATACGTCCCTTTATTGCCGAACTTCCGAACGGTGCCGATGTAGCAACATTCAGAAGTGACAACGCGAGTGGCAGTACCAGTCAGGCTGCAAATACGCTTGAAGCTATCGAGTGTGGATGCAGAGTTCTCCTCCTCGATGAGGACACCTGTGCGACGAATCTTCTCATACGTGACGCCCGGATGCAGGCGCTGGTCGAAAAGGCTGGAGAACCGATCACTCCGTTTGTCGATCGCGTGCGAGAGCTGACGAATCGAAAGAAGGTGAGCAGCATCCTGGTGCTGGGGGGGAGTGGTGACTATCTCGAGGTGGCGGATACCGTTATTCGCATGGATCGGTACCGAGCGCGCGACGTCACCGGTGAGGCAAAGAACATTGCCGCGGATCATCCGACGGGACGGAGCACCGAGGAAACGCCACCCTGGCCTGCCGACAGTCCGCAACGACGCATAGTCGCTCGCAGTCTGGATCCTCGAAAAGGGCGCCGGGAAGTCAATATTAAAGCACGAGGCCTTCGGGCAGTAGTGTTCGGCACCGAGGAAATTGATTTATCATCTGTCGCTCAACTGGTCGATGAAGGGCAGGTGCGGGCATTGGGTCGGGCATTGTACCTGGTCCGATCGGCAGTGGAAAAAGACTCAAAAAGCGAAACGGTTTCCGAGGCGGTAGGACAGGTCATGCGGCTTATCGATTCCGACGGGCTTGACATTCTGGATAATCGGCCGAATGGAGATTTCGTGGAGTTTCGGAAGATGGAACTTGCGGCCGCGGTCAACCGCTTACGGTCGCTTCAGATCCGGACTCAGTCGTAACCATAAAAAACGTGCCGCGAACGACTTTGGCGGCACGCTTGTCCGGAGAAATACGATGCTCATCAATTGAGTACGCTCAGGGTTTGTTTCTTTCTCGTCTGGTTGGTTCTCGGCAGGTACCCCGGGCGCACGTCAACTGTCTCGGGCCGGTGAAATCCTCTCTATGAGTATGTCCCACTATCCTGATTTCCGGTTGCAGGGCACACGAAAGGTTATTCTGCAAATGACAAAGTACCGAGTCTCCGGTCCCAGGTGAACTCCCGTTCGGCCCCCAGGCGAGTAATCCTCTTGCGAATCTCGAAACAGGGCCGGCAGAGCTTTCGAGCGGCGGTTCCGCACCACTCGCTTTCGGAACGGCAGCCGCTCCATTCGCACATCTCAATGCTCTGCAATAAGCGTGCGTCAAGGCGATCTCGCACTGGGCGAGGGGACGGAACATGTTTTTCCAGTTCCTGTTCGATATCGTCCCACCCTGCTCCGGCGCCTCTTCGTAGCGAAACAGGGCGGTCGGCAAGTGAGCACAGAATTTCCAATGAGGGATTGCGCGGAAACTGTCGAAAGACGGGAGAAAGGAGGCGAAGCATTTCCATGGCTCCGGCCGAGAGACTTCTACACAGATGGTCACTTATACCCCTGGTATCACTCGAGGCACGATCACCATCGTTGTTGCTGAGACAATGCAGTATTCGCTGTTTTTTTCGCCATGATTCTATTGACCCTACGTGAATGAGACCGTACCTGGAGAGGTCAAT
>CAZEMW010000443.1:0-4052 GCA_964513105.1 uncultured Fibrobacterota bacterium | reverse complement strand
TCAACCGTCACCCGTCAACCGTCACCCGTCCCCCGTCACCCGTCCCCCGTCCCCCGTCACCCGTCCCCCGTCACCCGTCCCCCGTCACCCGTCACCCGTCAACCGTCAACCCCGAACCTCACTCCACACTAAACCTGCGTTCCTCTCCGGAAACCACGGTCTTCCAGTCGTGCGTATCGATCCGCCACCGATACTCTTCTCCATTCTGCAGCCCTGCAAGGGTAAAGGTGGTATCCGATGTCGTGGCGATTCGGGGTAATGGATCCGTTCCGGTTCCGGCAAAAACGTCGAACCATAGAGAATCGCCGTCGGGATCCGAAGCCGTCCAGGTGAGCTCAACCGATGAGCCGCGTATCAGGTCGTCCTGTTCGGGCGACTGCAACGTGGCGCCCGGGGGATCGTTACCATAGAATATCTCCACGCCGAGAGTGTCCCGATTGTCTTGCTTGTCGATCAAAACCGCGGTCACGGTGTCGTATCCGGTGAATGCGTGCGGGTCCACCACGATCGAAAAAGTATCTACCAGCGCCGAATCGATTGCCCCGACAAGACCGGAGCGGGCCCGTCGGATTTCAAGTGAATACCGCTCTGCCAAGGGTTCGTCCGGATCGTGTATACGGAAGATGATCGTATCCTTGTCCTGTTTTGCGTTAAGGTCCACGACTCCGCCCGGGAGTGTATCTGCCGAAAAGCTCACGGACAGGAACGCGGGCGTGTTTGGAGGAAGAACTCTCAGCCGGGCATATACCGTGTCGTATTGCGGAAATACGTCGGCGACGCGGGCGACGAGCTGATGGTATCCGGTATCTCGCAGGGTGGGAGCCCATACAACGAGCCCTTCGGGATTAGTTTTCACCGACAGAGCGGTTCCGTCGGTGAGTCTCGCGGTGTACGAGTACGGTGGAAATCCGGTTCCCGGTTCCGCCCGTAATTGGACCCGAAGGGTATCCCGATCGGCTTCGAGAAATGACGGGAACTCCTCGGGAGTTGTCGCAAAAGAAACCGGGGGCGGGAATGCTTCACCCGCCGGAATTACATACAGATTATACCGTGCAAAACGCGCTGTGTAACCGTCCCAGATTCGCAGCTCAACCGTATGCATGCCGGTGTCGCCGGGTGTCGGTCGCCATGTGACAATGCCGTACGTGCCGACCGTGAGACCCTCCGGACCGCTCCGCTTTGAATACATAAGAGTGTCTCCGTCGGGGTCGTAGAACTCAACGGTGTCGATATACGGCGATTCTGCCTCAATGACCGTCGGCTCGGGCGTTTTGGGGACGTACGGTTTTCGATTATAGTACAGAATCACGGTGTTTACCGTTGTGTTCCCTGCCTCATCGACGGCTCGAACGACTACCTCGGTCCCTTCAATCGTGTGCTCCAGTGCGGCTGGTCGATAGTACCGGGAGAAATCGGCGGAATCCCGCGGCGCAGGCTCTCCGTCGATTTCCACCAGCTGCACCTCGGATATCTCATCGACAACTTTGACGCCGATCAGTACGGTGGCATGCGGCGACATGTATTCATGCGCCGGAGCCCCGTCGGCCGTGATCTCCAGTATTCGTGGGCCGGTGGTATCGGGTATTTCCGGGTCGTAGATAATCACTCGACGAGCGGCGGCAATTGTTTGTCCCGTTGTGTTGTCGGTAGCCGTGATTCTGATCTCATTTTTCCCTCGAGCCAACTGCAGATCTCGGTTCCAGGAGGGGGCGGAGGATGACACGGGAAGAGGCGCACCTCTGAGCGAATCGTTGACCAGGAATAACAAGGTCGCAGCCGAGTTCGTTCCGGGTTTTGCGCTGATATGCCCTACCATGCGGAATTTGGGAATGCTCGTGACGGTCGATTCGGCTTCGGGAGACTCAATTAGTATCCTGAACGGATCGGTCCGGGCCGAATCGGGTGAAAAAATAACTACAAAGGTTTCCTCGGCTTCATTCCCGAAGCGGTAATCGTCGAGAGCATATACTTCCAGTCGAAGCGGAGAGAGGTGAGTGTAGGACGTCATGTCGGGGATCACTTTTAGATGAGTCTCTCGGGAGACCTGATCGAACGGGGTGCCGTTTACCGAAGCAGAATCAACTCCGTCGTCCGAGCCGTCACTTATGTACACCTTGAAGGTGAAAACCGTATCTCCCGTATACACGGTATCGGCACCAAAGTACCCATTGTTAATGCAGAGAATTGTCGGACGAGTGGTGTCAAGACCGGCGTAGTAGAATGGCGCTATGGGAGAGACCCGGTCGTCCGCCGCAACCATAAGTTCACCGGTTCCCTGCATGCGAGGAGGATTGAGGACCACTTTAAGACTGCATCGGGTGCTCGAGTACCGGGTGACCTCACCGAATCGCCAGATATACTCCACGTCGGTGTCCCGCACTCGCGGTGTTTTCAGGACAACGGTATCACCGATATAGTACGAGAGGTCGTTCTGAAACAATGGAGAGCCGACCAGTGCCGTGAGGGTACGTGCGGTGGAACTGCCGTCGTTCCGTAGCGCCCGAAGAGTAATCTCATGTGCTCCGGTATCGGGATAGGAGAAATAGAAGGTAAATGGTTCTCGATCGAAGGGGCCGGCGACCGATTTGGAATCCTCCGTCCACAGGCGGTTTCCCGGGGCGGAAACGGTAATTCGTTCCACCAGTTCCTTTACCGTGACGACAACCTCCAGGGATTCGGTAGAGAATATCTGCAGAGAGTCACCGGTATTGAAGCTTTGCGCATGAACAACGATGTCCGCATTCGACGGATCCGCGAACGGGTTGTATCGAGAGCAACTTGTGAGCAGCAATAAAATCACCGTCGGAAGAAGGACCGGGAGAATGCCGTATCGGGCCGACGATACCTTTTGTAACGCAACCCGTAGTATCATGTGCCGGTGTAAGGTGCTTTCCACCAGTTCTTTCGTAATGCCGGTTTGCATCTCACCGTGATCACGATTCGTTATGTGGCCCGAGTCGGCCGGAAAAGGTGAGCGATGCTTTCCCGGATCGTTGCGCCCGGCGATGTATTTCAGAATGCGAGGGAACATAAACGCAATACCTAGAAAGTGAATGAAAGCGTTATTCCGGTTCCTCCGACAAGAAGAAGTACCATGCCGGCAACGGTAGTCGCTATGTCTTTGTTCTCTTCATCGCGTGCTTTGTTCCACTCCTCACCTGAGTTTTCTCGAAGGTTCGGTTCATCCATTCGGCTCAGTTGTTCGAGTGTCCGGGAGGACTCCGACAGGCCCATCAGACCGGCAACACTTAGGGCACAGCCGCCGGCTGCGACCGCCACTCCCGAGTAGCGGAGAATGTTGCGTCTTGGAGCAAGGGGATCCCGCATGATCGCGAGCGGCCGGTGCTTATATGAGCCTTTCCGGAGATCGACACTGTACGAAAATGGTTCGGATCCATCTTCCTGCTTTTCACCTTCGACGGAAAACGATGCACGTCCGTTCTGGAAGAACTTACAGGTGTCGATTTTCACAAATGGAGTCATAGAGGAGATTCCGTCAACCGAATATCCGATCAAAGCATGGGCGAAACGTGTGCCGATGCCGTCTTCGTGAATGTTTATGCCATTCCAGTCATAGGGCGCGGCCGGCGGAGATTCATGCAGGTTGTACGCCCGGTCGTTAACCGAAGTGAATACGACCGGTTTATCCTCGTCTCCCTTCACGACCAGTTTGCCCAGCACCTGAATACCGGTGAAATTCTTGAACAGGAAAACCGCCCCGGCCTCGATATTCACCGATTTACCCGGAGGGATGAAAAGATCGCCGGTAACCACATAGGGATACTTCTTTGCGAATACAACTCCGGGCAGATCGCCCGCTATTTCCGTGTACTCCGAGACATTGAGTGTCGAAGCCGCAAAGCCGGTCGTGCCAAGGCTCCCAAGGAGCATTGCCCATACGCCGGTCGCGATTTCGCGAACTCTCTGTTGTATGAACTTAGACATTGTACCTGCACACCTTTTCTCGGAATGAGGTGGTAGACTCATTGTCCTGAAAACCATCCGCCTGCAAACCCGTCGTGCGACCAACCAGCCGTTTCGTGGTACCAAAT
>CAZEMW010000442.1:0-4058 GCA_964513105.1 uncultured Fibrobacterota bacterium | reverse complement strand
CCAGTACCCGAAGTGGGGTCTGTCCCCAGTACCCGAAGTGGGGTCTGTCCCCAGTACCCGAAGTGGGGTCTGTCCCCAGTGCCCGAAGTGGGGTCTGTCCCCAGTATCCCACGGACTAACCAGACGGAGGAAAATATGAACAAAACAGTCATGGCAACAGCACTCTCGGCAATGATGGTTTTTGCTCTCGCTGCGGAGCAGGAGTCTGATTCTGCTATTGCCGCTCAAATAGTCGATAAGTATGACAACCTCTATAAAAGCGAGTCAAGTGAAGCAAAAATCCAGATGGATATCGTTACACCGCACTACGAACGAACGCTGACCGCCAGAGTCTGGAGCAGGGGCATGGAGAAAATGCTGATACGTATCCTCGAGCCGGCAAAAGAGCGGGGGGTGGGTACATTGAAGATTGAGAACGACATGTGGAACTATCTTCCCAAGACCAACAAGGTTATCAAGATTCCATCCTCGATGATGATGAGTTCCTGGATGGGGTCGGATTTCACCAATGACGATCTGGTTCGCGAGTACACTTTGGGGGAAGATTATACAGTAGAGCTCGTCCATCCCGATACCGCTGCGGATAGCCTCTATTACCTGAGCGCGAAGCCCAAACCCGATCGTCCCATTATCTGGGGCAAGATAGTGTTCGCGGTTCGTAAGAACGATTATCTACCGGTTTGGGAAAAGATGTATAACGAATCCGGGGAAGTCGTGAGAGTTTTTCACTTTGGCGACTACACGATGTTCGACGGGCGTGAAGTTCCATCGGTTATCGAGCTGAAGCCCCGGGACGAAGAGGGGAATCGAACGGTTCTTCGATACCTTTCGCTGGATTACGGTGTGAACCCGGACGAGAACATGTTTACCCTTCGTAATCTTCGTTCGCCTATCAGGAATTGACATGCTAACAGCTAAAATCGCATTTCGGAATGCTCTTCGGCAGAAGCGTCGCACTATCCTCACCGGGCTCACGATGCTGGGAGGATATGCGCTGGCATCGATCAGTATTGGGTGGGCCGATGGGACGTACAACGGAATAATCGATATGTTCACCAGTTCTCAGTTGGGACATGTGCAGATTCATGCTCCCGGGTATCCGGACAAACCTTCTCTTTACAAAAAAATAGACGACTACAAACAAGTGGGCGAAAAGATCCGTCAGGTTCCGGGAGTAGACGCCTGGGCACCACGACTGTTCTCCGCCGGTCTGGTTTCTGTCGGCGACAACAGCAGTGGCGCACAGATTGTCGGGATCGATCCGGAGCTGGAGAATCAAGCACTTTCCTTCTCGCAAAAAGTGAAACAGGGGAGTATGTTTGAAGATGCGGGGAGCGGGACGGTACTGATCGGGAAGGGACTGGCGACAGTACTGGAGGCTTCGGTAGGCTCAACGCTGGTGGTTGTTTCACAGGCAGCGGACGGCTCCATTGCGAATGATGCCTACCAGATCACCGGAATACTTGAGAGTGGCAACACTATTCAGGATCGATCAGTGATGTATATGCACCTCGATGACGCACAGGAACTCTTCACGCTTCCGGGAAGCGTCCATGAAATTGCGGTGGTCGGGGAGAAGACTGGTGAATCACGCAGATTGGCGGAACGGATAGAGAAAGCCTTGTCTGGAGAAAACCTGGTAATCGAGCCGTGGCAGGAATTCGCACGATCATTCTATTCGGCAATGCGTGCGGATCAACAGGGGATGTATATATTTCTTTTCGTGATAATGCTGATAGTCGCGGTTGGCGTACTTAACACGGTCCTCATGGCCGTCTTGGAGCGCCGACGGGAGTACGGGCTTCTTAAGGCGGTCGGCACCAGACCCCGGCGGGTCTTCGGATTGATAATTACCGAAACGCTGATAATCGCCACAGCAGCCATTGTCGGTGGTGTAGGGGTGGGAATCCTTGGCAATTGGTTACTATCCGTATATGGAATTGAGCTGCCGCAGCCGATCAGTTACGGTGGTATGGAGTTCAAAACCCTGCACGCCGAGGTGAATCTCAGGTCGATTTACATCCCGGCGTTAGTCGTGGCGGGTGTTGCGGCGATGGTGAGTGTTTTCCCCGCATTGAAAGCCATGAGCGTGGACCCGGCAGAAGCGATGAGGACGCAATGAATCCGGGGGGATAGTTCGAGGTGGCTCAGTGCATCGTGGTACAAGATTGGTATTTCGGATTTGAAAAAATGAAAAGTGATAAGTCGATTACAGTGGTCTTGACGACGGGGCGATTGATTCATAATTGGGTTTCCGCTAAACGAGATTATCTATGCTAATGCTGGTAAAACTTGCCTGGAGAAACATGTTTCGCAATAAACGCCGGACGTTCATTGCCGGTACGGCTATCGGGGTCGGCCTGGCGGCGTTAATCTTCTCCGATGCCCTGATAATCGGGATGAAGGAGAACATGATTCATACCGCTACCGCCTCGTTCATGGGAGAAGGGCAAATTCATGCCGAAGGGTTTAGAGAAACCCGAGATGTCAAGGACACAATACATAATGCCGATTCGATACTCTCCTTACTGCGGGACGATCCACAGATAGGCCGTTTCGCCCCTCGGGTGATGACCTCTGCGATGGTGTCTTCGCCGGCGTCGATGAGTTCAATCGTTCTGTGGGGAATCGATCCCGAACGGGAAAAACACCTCTCCCAAATCGACGAGGCGCTCACGAAAGGCGAGTATGTCGGGGACTCCTCCGGACGAGGTCTGGTGGTTGGGAGTGAATTGGCGGAGCTACTCCAGGTCGAAGAAGGTGAACGGATCGTAGTGACCGTGTCTCGACCCGACGGGGGTTTGTCACAGGAACTCTTCCGTGTCGGGGGGATTTATCATTTCAACAGTCCGGAACTCGACCAGGGTATGGCGTTTGCCAACATCGTGAAGGTTCGAAGTATGCTGGGGATGACGGGAGGATCGCTTCATGAGATATCGTTTACTGTAAAGGACGATCGGATCGCCGGTGATACATCACATGTGTTCTGGGATCGATACAATTTCGGAGACAATCGGGCTGTCGGGTGGACGGAACTCATACCGCAGTTTGCCGCGCTGCTTGACATGACCGACTTATCGATGTGGCTTTTGGGGTTTGTGCTGTTCGGAGTGGTTTCATTGGGTATTGTTAACACACTGTTTATGTCCCTCTATGACCGGATGTTTGAGTTCGGAGTCCTGCGTGCGGTCGGCACCCGTCCGAGGAATGTGTGGAGCCTTATCTTTCTGGAAGCCGGAGCGCTGGCCGTGATAAGCAGCGCACTGGGGATCATTCTGGGTTTTGCCCTAACGCTTCTTTTCAACCGGGTAGGTATCGATTACCGGGGAATTGAGTTCTCCGGCGTCACGATTCAACAACTGATCTATCCACAGCTACAATTGAGTCAGTTCATTCTCTATCCCGTGGCCGTGATTGGACTGACGCTTGTTGTTGGAATGTATCCGGCTACATACGCGGCAAAGCTCAGACCGGCCGATGCGATGCGCCGGAGTTTTTAGCTCGATGAGAGATTGTGCACGAGGCGGCGGCGCAGCGGGGAGGGGAGGAAGCCTGTGCAATGGTGCAACCGTGGTCGGATGTCATTGCAACTGTGGTTTTTCGCTCGGTCTCATAAAGTAGTTGAAGGTATTGGAGGAATCGAATGTCCGATGGGGTTATTGTGGCCGAAAAGGTCGTGAAAACGTACCGCGAAAACGATGTCGAGGTGCACGCCGTGCGTGGGGTGGATCTTACGATTGATCGGGGAGAGTTCACCGCCATCGTGGGACCTTCGGGATCCGGGAAAACGACATTTCTGAACATAATATCGGGATTGGATAAGCCCACCAGGGGAACCGTGCGTTTGCATGGACGTGAACTCTCGAATATGAGTGGCCGTGAACTTTCAGATTTTCGGCGGGACAATATCGGTTTCATTTTCCAGGCCTACAACCTGATTCCCGTGCTGTCGGTTATGGAAAACGTTGAGTATATCATGCTGCTGCAAGGGGTTGAGCACAAGGAACGGCGGGAACGTGTCGGGCAGATGCTATCTATGGTGGGACTCTCCGGAATGG
>CAZEMW010000441.1:551-4063 GCA_964513105.1 uncultured Fibrobacterota bacterium | reverse complement strand
GGTTTAGAGGGAAGGTTCGGGGTTCGGGGTTCGAGGTCCGGGGGGAAGACCGGTTTCCGCAGGATCGTCGTTTCTTCGGTAACCTCGAACCCCGAAGTTGTCCCACCCACTACATATATGGTATTTTTTGCTCTTCCCTGCCCGTGGGGCCTTCCGGGTTGGTGTTAGAGTGCCGGGAAGGCTGAAACTCGCGGGTGCGGACGACCGCTGAGTACACCGGACATGATTGAATCCGGACCGACGGTGTTTCGCGTAGCCCGGGTTTCGCAGTCGAGGGCGAGCAACAGCTTACGCAGAATGCCGTGAGTCGGCTGCGAAACGTGGGTTTGGACTACGCAATATATATAAGGAACAGCATGACCTCTTCCCCGAAAAAAAGCATGACCTATGCCGACGCCGGAGTGAATCTGGGTGAATGGCATAGCGCCCGTGATCGAATCGGTGGGCTGGTGCGGTCCACGTATAATGAAAATGTGCTGGGAGGATTCGGACAATTCGGCGGGTTGTACGACGTATCTCGCTTGAAGGATTACGAGCACCCTGTTCTGGTGTCTTCGGTGGACGGAGTCGGGACGAAGCTGAAAATCGCGTTCGAGATGGGTATCCATTCGACGGTCGGCGAAGATATTGTCAATCATTGTATCGATGATATCCTGGTCCTTGGAGCCGAACCGCTCTACTTTCTGGACTACCTGGGCACCGGCAAGCTCTCGGCGGAGGTGCTGGCACAGGTCGTTGAGGGACTGACCCGCGCGTGTCGTGAGGCCGGATGTGTCCTTATCGGAGGTGAAACGGCTGAAATGCCGGGATTCTATGCCGAGGGTGAGTACGATATAGCGGGAACGATTGTCGGGGTGACCGAGAAGAACCGGATTCCCGACGGGAGCCGAATTGTCGAAGGTGATGTCCTGATCGGCCTGCGCTCAAACGGGCTTCACACAAACGGCTACAGTCTGGCACGAAAGATTGTAACCGAGATTGCGGGGAAATCATACACCGATCGGTTCGAGGACACGGGTATGAGTTTCGGCGAAGAACTGCTTCGTCCTCATCGTTCCTACAAACCCGTGCTTCCGCTGCTGCATTCCGGCAAAGTCAAGGGATGTGCGCATATCACGGGCGGCGGATTCCAGGAGAACATCGACAGAATTCTGCCTTGAACATAGATGCAGAGGTGGATACGGGTCGGTGGACGCCCGAACCTGTCTTTGAGTTCCTTCGTACGCAGGGGGGAATCGAGAACAATGAGATGTACCGAACATTCAATATGGGAATCGGTCTGGTTCTTGTTGCGGGAGAAGCCGATGCGCAGCAGGTGCTCGATTCGGAGGAGACAAAACAGTACGAACCCGTGGTGATTGGCCGAACGGTTGCGGGAGCCGGCACTGTCCGGATGGTCTTCAAGTAAAAAGCTGTGCGGGGAATCGACGCTTTTCAGCTATCAGCCTGCATTCTGGTCTACGGCAGTAAGAAACACGAATACCATGAAAAGAAAACTTCATTTATATAATACGGCAACACGGCACAAAGAGGAATTCCATTCCATTGATGAAACCGTGGGACTGTATTGCTGTGGTCCGACGGTATACAACTACGCCCACATAGGAAATCTTCGTACCTACCTCTTTGAAGACGTGCTCAAGCGGTCGCTTCGGGAGTGCGGATGGCCGGTTCGCCAGGTTGAGAATATTACCGATGTCGGTCATCTGGTATCGGATGCTGATGCGGGTGAGGACAAAATGGTGAAAGGGGCCAAACGGGAGAAAAAGACCGTTTGGGAGATCGCTGAGTTCTACGCTCAGGCCTTTATCAATGATATTCGACGGCTCAATATCGAGGAACCGGACTTGTGGTGTCGAGCGACCGACCACATCGACACGATGATCGACCTGGTCAAACGTCTCGAGGCGAAAGGGTACACCTATGTCGCGGGGGGCAATGTGTATTTCGATGTGTCCAGGTTCCCCTCGTATGGCGATTTCGCGAATCTGAATCTCGAAGAGCAGTATGCCGGTGCTCGGGTCGATGTGGATACGCAGAAGCGTAATCCGTTTGATTTCGTCCTGTGGTTTACCAAATCGAAATTCGGTGAGCAGGAGATGCAGTGGGACAGTCCGTGGGGCAGAGGCTACCCCGGATGGCATCTTGAATGCAGTGCGATGTCGATGAAATATCTGGGAGAGCAGTTCGATATTCACTGCGGTGGAATCGATCACATTTCAGTTCATCATAGTAACGAGATTGCTCAGTCGGAAGCGGCTACCGGCAAGAAGTGGGTGAATTTCTGGCTCCATGGTGCGTTTCTCGAGATGGACGACGGGAAGATGGCCAAGAGTGGAAACAACTTCGTGACCCTCGAGACGGTGATCGATCGAGGGATTTCACCGTTGGCGTATCGTTTCTTCACCTACTCGGCGCATTATCGGAGTCCTCTGAAATTCTCCTGGGATGTGCTGGCAAGCGCCGCGCAGGGGTTGAAAAACCTCAAGAAGGCGGTTGCCTCGTCAACTCGCCCCGCCGAAGGTGATGGGGGCGCGGTCGAAGAACGGGAAGTGGAGCAGGCTCTTGCGGGATTTTACGGCGCGGTGTGCGACGATCTGAATATGCCGCAGGCTGTAGCCGCAATATGGGAACTTCTGCGGAGTTCCGAATACGGCGGAGCGGTCAAGCGAAAGGCGGTTGAACAGGCGGATCGCATTCTGGCGTTGGATTTGCTTGAGCCCCTGGAGGAGGAATCTCGGAATAGCCGGGCGATTCGGATCGGTGATGCGGTGGTCACGGTTGTATCCTCGGGCGAGCTGTCCGAGGAGCGTGCCGAGAGCATTGCCAAGAAAGTCGTCGAAAGGCGTACCGCTCGAAAAGAGAAGAATTTCGAAGTGGCCGATCGTATTCGAGACGAGTTGAAAGCCGAAGGAATAGAAATGAAGGATCACCCCGACGGAACAACGGAATGTGTTCTTCCCGACTGACGTCTGGAGAGGGTGAAGGCAATTGGCTGTAACGGGCGAATAGATCCGTCGTACAAGAGCTTTGGGAGCTATAAAGGAGAATAGTCACATGGGAAAAGAAAAAGAAAACGGTTTTGCCGAGGAAATGAAACGTGCTTTTGTAGGGCGGGAGATCGATGAGCGCATGCTGTCTCGTCGAGAGATCTTCCTGTGGGGAGAGGTGAACGACGACAGTGCGAAAGCCGTGGTTCAGAAGATTTTGTATTTCGACGGACAAGAGAAAAAGGACATAACCATGTATCTGAATAGTCCGGGAGGAGTGATTTCCTCGGGATTGGCAATCTACGATGCAATGCTGAACGCACGTTCCGACATTTCGGTGATCTGCATGGGGCAGGCTGCAAGTATGGGCGCGGTGATACTTTGTGCGGGAACAAAGGGGAAGCGGTACGCTTGGAAGCACGCCCGGGTGTTGATTCATCAGCCGCTGATTTCGGGAAACGTGTTCGGGCCGGCTTCGGATATACAGATACAGGCCGAGGAAATCATGCGTATTCGCACCGG
>CAZEMW010000441.1:0-541 GCA_964513105.1 uncultured Fibrobacterota bacterium | reverse complement strand
ACCGACAGAGACTATTTTATGTCCGCCGCGGAGGCCAAAAAATATGGCGTAGTCGACGACGTAATCTAGAATCTTCGTCTGACAGGCACCTGTTCTGCTTTCGGCAAGCTTAAGGAATTGCACCACGGATGCCGGTGGAAGTATTGTCCGCAAAGAGGATGACCTGTGGGTCGGCCGGTTAGCTACAGAGATTGCTACTCGCCGAGTAGAGGTGGGACCGGCTCAAAAGCAGGTTTTGTTTCGTTTTTGTTTGACATGTTCGTGTGCAACAATGTATATTATCCCGGCTATCTACAATTAGGCCGATGTAGCTCAGTTGATAGAGCGTTCGACTTGTAATCGAATGGTCGGGGGTTTGAGTCCCTCCATCGGCTCCATTACGATCATCAGGTCGCACGTCACGATACATTATAGAATTTATGGGTAGGTGCCCGAGTGGTTAAAGGGGATGGACTGTAAATCCATTGGCTTACGCCTACGGTGGTTCGAAACCACCCCTGCCCATTATTATAAATTTAGCGGGCTTAGCTCAATGGTAGAG
>CAZEMW010000440.1:0-4082 GCA_964513105.1 uncultured Fibrobacterota bacterium | reverse complement strand
GGCTTAGTGTGCGAGTCGTTCGGAAAAGGACACCTCTGGGTTAATCTTTTTCACATTCCACCAGCGGAGTCAATTCATCTCCCTCGTAATAAACCCGGTACAGAAGAGGAACTGAAGGTGTCTCTTCTTCTTCTCCCTGCATTACCAGTACTACCGGGCACTTCAGGTCTGGAGATGCCTTCATGGTCACCGGCGCACCCTGACGTGCGACCTGCCGGTCTACAGGGGTAGGGGTGGGCAATGGTTCATTTCGCACATACGCGTCTGCAATTTTCTCGGCATTGTAACTGCAGTACCACTGCACGACCGCAGGTTTGTCTGCTTTTACCTCGACATACGCGACCAGAGGTTTGTTCGTTTCATATGGTCCGGCCATGATGATAGAGTTGGTGTGGAGTTCCGCGGTGCTGTTGGCCTGGAAATTCATACCTTCCATGGGTGTGGCCGAAGGCGGAACTCTACCCGGAGGAAATGATCCGAATCTGGTATAGCGCGCGCCGGAACACAGGTCTAAAATGATAGTGGCGCCATTATCCAGGCGTGAACGAAATCGGCGGATACCTTTCTTCCGGACCGATTGACGCCCGCGCGTCTCAGGTGATTCGGCGATGACGGAAGCCGCGGTGCCAACGATCGAAGACCAGAGTCCGTCGGGTGAAATGTCGAAGTCTCCGGTAACGTCAAAGGTAACATCAACAGGTGCGGTGGGGATAAGGTAGGCGGTGGCGACGTGTTGTCGGCGATCGTAGACGAGATCAATCGTACCGGTAGTTTCCATGTCCACCTGGAATTTGACATTCTTATTGAGTGTAAACTCGGCCCCAAGAGATTTGCGGGTTCTCGAAATCCATTTCCATCCGATACCGGAGACCGCGATCCGTACATGATGAGAATCGATTTCCTCTGCCGTACAGGACCGAAGCTGGAATGACCCCACGGTGGGTGTCGCTCCCGCTTTGAGCCGGGCTCCGCCCTCGCCTGCCAGTGCGAAAATTGGGTTTTCTATATAGCTGCATGTGTTATAGGCAAAGCAAATCTATCAGCATTTCTCGAATTTGAGCATCAACACTCCCGGAAGATCCGGCAATTGAAATATCCGTCCGATCAGCATTTTCTGAATTGGAAGCCGTTTGTCCCGAGGTATCGCCGTATTCGCCGAACCACCCGAAGCAAATGACGAGTAATGCACATGCTGTCCATCTGATCATTTCGCGTTCTCCATGTTGAGAGGTTTACGGCGGAGGTATGCAAAACAGGTGCCGGTACAAATTGCGGAAATATTTCGATTATATCACCGGTGCTCAGCGCTGCGGTCCGGTACTTGCATAGAAACGGGGCATGAAGCGACTTTTCATCGTTATTCTGCTCTGTACCACCTCTCGGGCCGATCGGCTTGACGTATTTGCGGATTCGCTTATCACTCCCGAAGAAGCGGAACGCACCGCGGTCTCACAGGGATTCGGTGTGCGCACGCAGGAACTCGACGAAAGCATTGCGGGGTGGTCTCTCTGGGGCGCAGCGGCATCGTATCTTCCTCGTGTCACAGCCTCCTCCCAGTACCTTCGGCTGGATGATTCCGGGCTTGGACTTGGGGTTTCGGGGTTCGGTAGCCCGGTCCCGGGGGGAGGCGGTGGCCCTTCCGATGGGCCGCCCGTTCTTGCGCAGGCCCCGGGCGATACATCGGGGATGCCACCGGGTACCGGAGCTGCGCAACGCGGAATTCCCAACAGCCTGTTTCTTCACGAAGTATCGGTACAACAGCCCATTTTCAACGCAGGCCGCGAAATTGTGGGTCTTCGAGTAGCACTCATACGACGGCGAGCGGCTCGAGCCGCCGATTCCGCTGCGCGACAGGATGCAATACTTTCGGCGCGAGAGAGTTACTTCAATGCCGTCGCTTCCGAGAGAACTCTGCTTGTTGCGGAAAACTCGCTGGCATTCGCCGAACGGAATCTGATGGAAGCGCAAATCAGACATGAGAGCGGTGTCCTGCCGATCACCGACATTACTCGATGGCGCGCACAAGTTGCACAAAGCAAAGCTGAATCGGCACAGGCCGAGGCCGCGGTGATGTCCTCTCGATTACGCTTGCTCACTGCCATGGGGTATCGGGTGGACAGAGCTCCCGACTCGTTTCGGCTGATGGATGTACCCTTTTTCGAGGGACGATGTTCGACCGATACCGTACCCATACCGGATTCCATTTCGATTGAGGATAATCCCACCGTGCGAGCTTTTCAAGCGGGAACAAAATTGTCCGAACAGCAGCGGCGGCTCTCCATAACGAACTATCTTCCAAGTCTTAATGCTTTCTATACTCGCCAATGGACGGCAACCGACGGAGTTATCCCGGAGAACAATGCAACCTGGAATCTTGGCTTAATACTTTCGGTGCCGGTTACTGCATGGCTGAGCAATACGCCCGATCTCAAGACCTCGACTGCCGAGCTTCGAAAAGCACGCATTCAAGAAACCGAACGTATGCAGCAACTGACAGTATCGGCGCGGACGGCGGCGTTGAGCTATTCGGCGGCCTCTCGAAGTCTTGTTGCGGCACAGGAACGACGGGACTTCATGCAGGAAACGGTTGAAACAATGCAGGCACGGTATGAAGCCGGCATTGCCGATCAGACTGACCTTCTCGATGTGGCGCTCGAGCGAGACAGAGCGCGACTGGCGTACGTTCGGGCACTGTTTGAGTGCCTTCTGTCACACGCACGGTATCTTCGCAGTATCGGAAAACTGGAGGTAATGAAGTGAAAACACATCGATTCGGGTGTGGCGTATCCGCCTTTTTTTCAGGTTGCCTGTTGTTTGTGACGGCCCTAATTCATTTGGGATGTGGAAGAAACGATGGGAACGGTGAAGAAAGCATTTCCGGACAACGGAGAGTCCTTGAAGTTGTTGCAGCAAACAGGGGATTCATCGAGGAGGATATTCAGTCGTCCGGAACCGTCGGAGGTATACGTGAGATTTGGATCACGGCAAAAACTCAGGGAACAATGGAATCGGTATCGTTTGAACTTGGCGATTCGGTACATGAGGGAGACACTCTTCTGCGAATCGACGACGTCACCGCGTCGCTCAATCTCGCCCGGGCGCGGGAGCAGTATCAATCCGCGAAGATCAATCTTAACGCCATAGAAAATCTCTCCGAACAAGGAGCGGCATCGCAGGTAGAACTAACGAACGCCCGCAGCCAATTCAATCAGGCCGGGGCTGCCCTTGAAGCGGCACGAGAGGAACTGGAAAATGCAAACGTAACCGCCCCCATAACCGGGCATATTGCACAGAAAGGATCGGAGATTACCGAGGGAGGACCCATTGCTCCGGGGGTGAGAATTGCGAAGATCATCGATCTTTCTCGGGTGAGCGTAGAGGTCCCGGTGGGAGATCGAGAGGTGGTCGGTATCGACACGGGCTATCCCGCACGGATTGTCCCCTATGCGGGGTGCCCTCGTGACTCCCAACTGGTCGGGCGTGTAACGGCCATTGCCGCGGGAGCCGATCCCGCAACGGGAAGCTTTACCGTAGTTGTGGAAGCGGATAATGAGTGCGGAATCCGGCTTCGATCAGGGGTACCCGTAACCACAATCATAGAAACAACCCGACGAGACTCAAGAATCATAATACCTACCAGTGCACTCGCGGATAGTCAGAGCGTATTCGTCTTTGAGCAGGGCAGAGTCAGGCGCAATCGTATCGTACCTGGTGAGACCGTGGGCAATCGAACCGAAGCACTCGAGGGACTCGATTCCGGGCAGGCGGTCGTGGTTACGCCGCCACCGGGGCTTGCGGATGGGGAAGAAGCCGACACGGTTATGCTTTCGGAGAGATCACTGTGGGAATAAGCGTTGGAAAACTATCGGTACACAACCCCGTCCTGGTCAACATCGTGATGGTGGCGCTTCTGGTGCTCGGTGCATTCAGCCTCATGCGTCTTCCGCGAGAACAATTCAGCGAAGTGCCGTTTTTCTGGGTCATTATCTCCGTTCCCTATCCCGGAGTTGCGGCAGAGGATATCGAGCAGACCGTTACGGCCGACATCGAAGAGCAACTTGACGGAATACCCAATGTAGAAC
>CAZEMW010000439.1:1705-4109 GCA_964513105.1 uncultured Fibrobacterota bacterium | reverse complement strand
TCAGGTGTCGCTGTTTTTTGATATCAAGCGTATTCTGAAGGTAAAACGCCCACGAGCTTTCTGTCTCGAAAATGTTAAACATCTGCTGCGTCACGATCAGGGCAGAACCTTTCAGGTAATTGCAGACACACTTGACGAGCTTGGATACATCTGGAAAGTTCAGCTGGTGAACGCGTCAAACTGGTTGCCCCAGCGTAGAGAAAGGGTTTTCATTGTCGGGCTCAACCCGGAGAAAACAGATCTCGGGTATGAGGATATACATATTCCGACAGAACCCACAAAGAAATCAAGAATCACCCTCAAATCCATACTTGAGAAGAAAGCCGATCCCAAGCATACACTCGGCCCGGGAACCTGGGATACTCTTGAACGTCACAAGATACACCATGCAAAATCAGGTAATGGTTTCGGCTATGGGTTAGTACCGAGCTCCGTACCCGACGATTTCGTGACACGCACGATATCAGCCCGCTACCACAAGGATGGCGCCGAAATCCTTGTTGAGCAAAAGGGACAACGCCCCCGCCGATTAACCGTATCAGAAGCCAAGCAGTTGCAGGGGTTCGACAAAGAAAAATTCGTTTTCCCGGTTTCGGACACACAGGCGTACAGGCAGATCGGTAATAGCGTGGCCGTACCGGCTGTGGAAGCAACAGCATTGCACATCGCAAACCTGCTTAAAGGGAAACGGAAATGATCAGCGACTGGGTTCGGACATTTGAAAGTGCCGATCTGCCCCGAGTTCTTGATGAAATAGAGAAAAAACGACTGTTGTGGTTTGCCAAGAGGCTTTCCGGAAATGACACGAATTTGACGGGTGGTCACCAGGTCGGCATTTACATTCCACGATCTGTCGTAAAATACCTTTGTCCTGAAATCGACACTCCCTCCAGAATCAACCCGGACAGAACCGTTGATGAAGCCGTACTGATCAATGACGGCAAGGTTTTATCCGACCGGCTGCGCCTTGTATACTACAACAACAAACGCGTAATGCCAAACGGGACCCGGGACGAATTCCGGATTACGTGCTGGGGAGGAAAATCAAATTCGATGCAGAACCCCGAGAGTACGGGGAGCATACTGCTGTTCGTCTGGAGTATTCATGAGAGTGGCCTTTCCGTTGCGACGTGGGTCACGGGAGATACTCGTGAAGAAGCACTGATTGAGAACTGGATAGGTGAATCTGTTTTGCCGGGGGAGTTCATACTGCCCTTTGACAGAACTATGAAGGCGGGAGGATTGGAGATCCCGATCAAAGCAATCCCTGTTGAATGGTTCAAATCGTTCCCTTCCGGAAGGGATGTGTACGGCTTTATTCAGGGCTTCGCAGAACGGAAACTCCAGAAGGACGATCCCGACAAGGCCCTTCTCTGGGGCAGAAAAGCGGAATTTGAGGTCTTCAAGGCACTTGAAGAGAAGATCGTCGGATCTACATTATCGCCGGGTTTTTCTGTTGATGATCTGGTGAAGATTGCGAACAAGATAACTAATCGCCGCAAATCCCGTTCAGGCAGATCACTTGAACTTCACCTTGCAGGCATTTTTTCGGCGAATTCAGTAGAATTTGAAGAACAGATAGTGACTGAAGTTAACAAGAAACCGGATTTCGTATTCCCTTGCGGAAGGGCGTATCACACGCCTTCCTTTGCGTCGGAAGGATTGCATATGCTTGCTGCGAAATCGTGCTGCAAGGATCGCTGGCGTCAGGTAATTAATGAAGCAAATCGTATCGAGGTTAAGCACCTGTTTACCCTGCAGGAAGGTGTCTCAAAAAACCAGTTGCGAGAGATGGCTGAAGAAAACGTCCAGTTGGTCGTGCCAAGGCAGAACAAGGCCGGGTTTCCATCTGAGTACAGAACATGGTTGCTCTCCCTCCGTGAGTTTATAGAAATGCGCAAAGAAAAACAGAAGCTCTTCCCGTATGGGTCCCAGGCAGGATGCTCATAGTTTTTTTCGAAGCTCCTGAATAATCCGATCGATTCTTGCGGAAAAAAGCGTTTTGTTTTCTATTTCGCATTGCCAGATCACATGAACATTCCAGCCCAGTTCCTCAAGAGCCCGCATATTTCGGACATCCCGCCAGACATTATCGCTGAATTTTTTTTTCCAGAAATCCACTCGACTCCTGGGGATGTATGCCAGTTTGCATCCCTGATGCCTGTGCCAGAAACAGCCGTGCACAAAGATTACTGTTCGGTATTTCGCTAGAACAACGTCGGGCTTGCCTGGAAGCCGTTTCGAGTTTTTTCTGAATCTGAAGCCTTGTTTATGAAGGGCCGACCTCACCAGAGTTTCCGGTTTCGTGTTGGAGCTCCTGATTCGGCTCATGTTCCAGCTACGATGATTCTTGCTGATTCTATCCGCCATCCCCTGAAAATAACTGCCGGCAACTCCTCTTATC
>CAZEMW010000439.1:0-1695 GCA_964513105.1 uncultured Fibrobacterota bacterium | reverse complement strand
CCGATAACAGGCCTGACAGCATAATACAGGAAGAGTTGGAAACGAATGAACTGGAAAGCGTGAAAATTGTGAAGTACCTCGCCTCCAAAGGGGCCGATATCCACGCTACCGACAGCACGGAAAACCGTCGCAATGCACTGCACCTCGCAGCCACCGCGGGAAGGCCGCACATGATTCGTGCACTCGCTGACCTCGGACTGAGTGTCAATAGTCCCGACGCTCTCAATGCCACGCCTCTCATACACGCCGCCGCCTCCGGCTGCATCGAAGCCGTGAAGGCCTGCGTCGAAGCGGGGGCCGATATAAACGCGGTCATGAACGGCAACCGAACCGCCCTGGACGGCGCCCATGAATACAACACCCGGGAAGCCTACGGGATGAACATGGTTGTGTGCAAGGATCATGATGAGATTATCGCATATCTTGAAAGTAACGGCGCAAAGCGAGGAGATAGTCTGAGCAAGCAGTGAGAGTCGAAGGGAAATGTCCTGCGGATCGGGTACTGTGCTCGCTATAGAAAGTCGGGCGGGCGACGGGGGAGATGGCAGGGAGATTTGTGAGGGGAAAGGGCTGCATGGGTACTCCATTTCGGGATTCTGCATTCTGTCACGTGATATCGGAATCGTGTACTTCCGGATAATGTGAAATGCCCTGATCCACAGGCCGCGATTATGTTTTGCCCCTTCAGGGCGTTATGGATTATCTATAATTATCAGCCCGGGCGTGGGGAGGATTTGAGCGGGAGCTGAGAGGCATTGGTCATATGGTTGTTTCGAGATTCTTCACGGACCGAGCGCCCGGGGCGGCACTACCGTTTTGAGGCGGTATTGTTTCAGCTTCGCGGCTGTGTTTATTTTTTCAGGGGGGCCTCTAAAGCGGCTCGGCAGTTGTTTCTTCCAGAATACTCTCCGGGTTCGCCTGTCCAGGTCAGGCGGATGGAAGTCCCGCCGGATGCAGATTGAGACGGCGCAATGGGGCTGAAGAATGGCCGTCAGGTCAATACCGGCATGAGAAAACTGGATTTATTAATTACTTTACCAGACCCTTCATCAGAGGATTTTGGAGAAATGCCTTTAACTAAAATTAACTACAAAGATCTCGTTGGCTTTGCTCTAAAAGGCTATTCGAATGGCAGGAAACAGCGCATTGATTCACTGCTTCCGGAGTTTCCCGCAACTCTTTGTCACTATTTGCTTGATCCGGACTCCGGACCGAGCATTGGTGGAAAAGAGTTCATGGTTGTTTGTGAAGAGGTCATACAGAAGTATTCTGAAGGTACATCGAAACAAAGTGTGAATGATGTCTCACAGATGAAACTCGTTTTTGATGAAATCAGGTTTCCTCCTCCGAAAAAAACGAGTTTCAAATTCATTGATCTTTTCGCCGGAATTGGCGGAATTCGAATTGCGTTTCAGAATGCAGGCGGTAGATGTGTCTTCAGTAGTGAGTGGGACGAATTCGCAAAACTAACGTACTTTGAAAATTTCGGGGAGATCCCGTTTGGCGACATAAAGCGCTTCACGGATCCCAATACGGTCAGTGACGACGAACTCAATCTGATGATTCCTGATCATGACGTTCTATGTGCGGGTTTTCCCTGTCAGCCATTCTCAATAGCGGGAGTATCAAAGAAAAACTCGCTCGGACGGCTCCATGGTTTCAAAGACCCAACTCAGGGGACGCTGATTTTTGATA
>CAZEMW010000438.1:0-4114 GCA_964513105.1 uncultured Fibrobacterota bacterium | reverse complement strand
TTTCAAAGCGGGTCGTAACCGGTTCGACTACATCGGCACCGTAGTACGATGATTCGCCCGATTCTGTCGAAGCGCAGCTGATATCGGAGCGGCACAAACAACCGGCAAATCTGCTATCCCGCCGGTGAAAACACGAAATCTACACCCATACCTCTGATATACCCTTCGAAGTACTGCCCGGGGTGAGGGCGGTCAAACCAACGGAACAGTATTGATGCGCCGGCGCGTTCCTCCGATGCAAAAAGGTAGATGCCGATACCGGCTTCCACCCCATAGCGAATTCTCTGCTCGCGTATAATTTCGTTTCGCACGTACAGATATGGATCGAGAACCCAAAAACGCGGAGCGACGTATTTCAAGTCGGCTCTCAGTCGGTCGATGAGGTCCTTTCGAACCACCTTGTGGTAATAATACCCGTATCCAATCAGGAATTCCATCCACTCATTAAATGTGAACGTTGTGGCCAGGTAAATCATTTCATTGCTTACCGCCCGGCTGTCGGCGGCAACATCCCCCGGGTAGCCGTCCGAGAGATGTGCCGAGAGGTGGTAGTAGGGGTAGAGCCGAAAGTCGAGATACCGGGAAGCTTTGAACCCTACATACAGGGCCATTGTGGCGTAAAAATTGTCCACATAGAATTTGCTTCGTACGGGAAACATGTACAGGTGTGCCGATGCGCATCCTCCAAGCAGAACTCCGCGAGTTGTGTCGAGCCGGGCGTAGAGAGCCGGGAAATCAAACCCGAAGTTGCCGGCGGCCGAGCGTTTTCCTTCGAGACGGCCGAAATGGAGATAATTCCTGTAATCCTCATTGAGGAGCGTATACGGTTTGACCGTATTACGCCGAAAAAAAAGCTCCACTCCGGAGGATTCGAGCGGAAGTGAACAGAGTAACAGGAGCCCCAGGAGTGCGTTGAGGACCCCGGTTCCGCGTATCCGTTCCCACACGGAGAAGTTTTTGCTTCGATAGTATCCTCTTCGCCGGATTCTGTAGCTCTTTTCATCTCGGCTCCTCGGGTACCGAGACATGAACATTCGATTATTTTCCACTCAGGAAATCCCTTCCAGCCACGATCGCAGCGATTCGGCCGTTCAATCTGATTGAGGAAAGCTGCTCATTTTACTGTTGGTTGCTTCGCGGGGACCTGTTCACATAGAAGCTTCTCTATCGAGCACGGAGGTCTAACGCTTCCGTCTTCTGAAAAATACCATGCCTATATCCCTGTCGGCAACAATCCATTTATTTTGTCCTCCGCGATATCCGTCAATATCTCGGAGTCTGCGCAATTGGTTTCCTGTTTTGCTCTCAGCCTTCTTTTCTTCAGTCTCAGCCATGGACCCCTTCCCAAATCGTACGATTGACTCCCCGGGGCTGAGTACGGAGGCTTTGGGTGAAATCCTGGAAGAATTCGACGGGGAACCCCTGTCTGTACCTCGGGGGGAACTTCGTTTGCTGGATTGGATGTTTCCGGGCATTACGGAAGAGGTGCCTGTTACCCGGAACAAACTGAAAAGATACGAGCCCTGGAGTCTGGCCGACATCCAACGGTTTTTCCAGGATTATCCCTCGCTTCGAAAATTCCGTTCGATTCTGTCGTTTGAATCGATTCCCGGAACAAATCTGGGCACCGTGTGGATGAATTCTCAGCTCAAAGACGATTTCAGTCCCGGCCGACAACGAGTTCGCATAAAGACTCTCAGCCCCGAATACCTCAGGATCAATGTCGGAGTTGATTGCGGTGCAACCTATTTTCGATGGCGCCGAAGGCTCATTTCCATTGATCCCGACGCAATTCCTCTCAAAGCCGTGGTGGGCAATTATTCATTTAGCATGAGCGACGGACTGTTTTACGGCTATTTCCCGAGGATACGCGCCGCCTACGAGAATGTAGAGGATAACTGGAAATTCGGCTATACCCCAAACTGGAACGGTCTGTCGGCGATAACGTCCATCGGAAAAAACGTCGAGATAACATCCGCATTTCATGTGCGCCCAAGCGAGACCGGAGCGTTCCTGAAAACGAAACTGACCATCCGAGACAATCTCGACTTCTATATCGGTGGTTCCGGGATGCAGACCTCATCCGAAGACTCCCCTCAATTGGATACCTCTTTTGTTCTGCATTGGGGAGGAAGATTCGATTTCAATGCGAGCACCGTCACTATACACAGCGGATATGAGCACAACGGTGCCGGCCTTCCTTTCCTGCTCGAGGTGTCGGTGGGAAAGCCCGGGGCTCGGTTTGATTGTGCTTTTGTGAGATATCCTTCCGAGCTTCGTCCATTGCGCAGCCATCTTCGTCGCAGGCTTGAAAACTTTTTGCGGAAAACCTCCACCGACCCGGTCCTTGGAATTGAAATATCGGGAAAACAGGAGTTTCAGGGATTGATCGGATTGAACACACGGACGCTGGGCTCAGGTACGGGGACCGACGCCGCCGTCGATCACACGGCCAAAATCTCTCTTCTGCATCATCTACCCGTGTCGCTTGAATACAACCTATGCGCCTCCACCGCCGAAAGCGGCATCAGTCGCGAATTGCAGGCGGGTTTGGCCACTCCTTCGGGGAGAAAACTGGAAGCGGGGATTCAGACCAGGTACCGGGTTTCCAGGACAACTCGCCGTTCCATCGACAATGAACTGAATACCACCTTCCATCTTGGTCCGACAGTGAAAATCGCTCCCGGTATAAAGACCAAAACCGATATTTCCAACGGGGCAAATTCATCGGTGCACTTGGAAACTACCTATCATGCCGTTCTGTTTGAGAAGACGTATGCGCGGGCAAAGATCGAGCTACCGCTTACTCAGAGAGACGAGAAAGGCTTCAGACTTCATGTCGGCACGGGATTCGGAATTTAAGCTCTTTCGGTTTCGGGTACCTCGAGGTGCGGAAACCCCGGCTGAACCATGTACGTCGTCCCTTGCCGGTATCGTGCACGCGATTGTACATCTGATGCCATGTGTTGCACTCTTTATCGCCGGGATTCGAAATGTGCGCCGGCTCCTCATTTGTCGAGGTCGCCATTGTGGAGGTTTCCCGTGCCTTCGTTCTGTTCCGGTGCTCTGCCTGCTATGTATAATCGCCTTTGCCGGTTGCCGGGAGACACCGGTTGCACCGAAACAGGGAGAGGTCGAATTGTCTGTTCTGGATGTGGGGCAAGGCCTTGCGCAACTCGTGTCGGTGGATGGGGTGGCGGTTGCCGTAGATGTAGGTGATGCCAAGGCCGGCCCCGATTGGACAGGTTCCTATGAAACCCTTGGAAGTCCTTCGATATCGGCCGTTGTGCTCTCCCATAGTCATCTCGATCACCAGGGCAATTTCGCAAAGGTATGTGCACTTTCCGGGTTTGAGGGACTTACGATTGTCTCACACCATCATGATACCGGATCGCTGCGGAATTCTGCCGGAAACGGCGGTTCCGGAATACGGTTTCGGTGCATAGCCGCGGGAGACGAGTGGGACATTCTGCCCGGGGTACGGGCGACCTGCCTTTGGCCGCCGCCTCCCGGGAATTTGTCCGTGATTTCGGGTGAGCCTCCCGACGAAAACCAACTGAGCATCTGTCTTCGGCTTCAGTCCGGGAATACTGCTATGATGCTTACCGGGGATATCGATTCCACCGTGATGAGAATTCTGTCACACCGACATGGGTTTTCCCTGTCCGCCGACATACTGGTCGTACCTCATCATGGAAGTAGCGATGCATTGGAGCCGCTGTTCTACGGATATGTTTTCCCCGAAAGTGTCGTCATATCCTGCGGGTTGGGAAACGATCATGGCCACCCTCATGCGACTGTGCTAAGATTCCTGACACTCCAGACCAACGCCAACATCTATCAGACCAAAGATCACGGAACGATCACCTTCTCCTCCAATGGTGAATACTGGACTGCAGAATGCTGTCGCGGCGGCAGATAATGACCTGAATTGTTCCTTTTGATCGAATGAGTGATTCGTAACGCATTTCGATGTTCGTTTCTTGTGAATACGTTTTTCGTGTTTTTGTTTTTCCTGGTCGCCCGGTACACGTTACAAATCATATACTTAATTAGTGTCTGTCCGGAAACCCGCTTTCGCAGCCGGTCGACGCGCCGAATGGGGTTTTCGGAC
>CAZEMW010000437.1:0-4121 GCA_964513105.1 uncultured Fibrobacterota bacterium | reverse complement strand
CATCGAGCGTGGATAACCGTCAAACTGGCCCTGACCCTCGACGGCAAAATTGCCGATACACGTGGAGCTTCGAAATGGATCACTAATTCAAAATCCCGCACTCTGGTTCATGAGCTTCGAAAACGTCACGCGGCGATTGCGATCGGCAGGAACACACTGGCAACCGATAACCCGAGCCTCGACGTTCGCCACGTTGAAGGTCCCTCACCGGCCAGAATTGTCTTCATGTCCCACCCGAATTTGGATCCGAATACCCGGCTCGCACAAAGCGCCGCCTTGCTACGTACTATATTGGTGTGTCCGGGGAATCCGGAGGGTGGAAGCGATCTATTTGGTGAAAACATAGAAGTCTGGCGAACCGGAAACGGTCCCACCGCCGACCAATTTCGTATTTTTACGAAAATGGCTCACCACGAAGATCTGTCCAGCATATTTGTCGAAGGTGGGCAGGGACTTGCCGGATCGTTTCTGGAAGAAGGTTTGGTGAACCGCCTTATTCTGTTCTATGGTAACAAAATCCTCGGCGAAGGGCTTTCCCCGGTGAAACTGTCCAACCCGCGGGGTATCAACAGCTGTTTTCAGCTTGAAGAAATGGAAGTCCGTGCGCTTGGGGACAACATAATGGTTTCCGGCAAACCGCGTCTGGAGGCGGCTCATTGTTCACGGGATTAATAGAAACGGTCGGCACGGTTACCGGAACAAGTGTATCCGGCTTGAACCAAACTATCGGCATAAAACCGGATCGAAATGAGTTTCACGTCGAAACAGGCGGGTCGGTGGCAATCGACGGTGCGTGTCTTACACTGGAATCAACCAGTCAAAATATTCTATTTTTCACGGCCGTCTCCGAAACCTTACGAAACACTACGCTCGCACGGCTTAAGCGCGGGGATCGGGTAAATCTGGAACGCGCCGTCACGCTGCAAAGACGTTTAGACGGGCATCTTGTTCAAGGACATGTCGATGCCGTGGGGACGATTCTTGGGGACCGTCCCAAAAACGGAAGCATTATCCGGACGATACGCATACCGGAAAAGCTACGGGCGTTCGCGGCGAAAAAGGGATCTATCGCAATAGACGGCGTCAGCCTGACCATTGCGGAAGTGCGAAACGGTACAATTTCCGTCTCCGTTATTCCGCACACACTCAAAGAGACTAATCTGCAGTCGAAAGCGGCCGGCGGGCAGGTTAATCTGGAAGTTGATGTGATAGCCAGATACGTAGTGAATGCATTGCGTTCGGGGGACACGCCTCCCAATGAAAACACAAAATCCTCTTCCGACCTTTTGTCGAAACTGAGGGAACTGGAATAGTGAAAAGTCTTCAAGAAATAGAAGAGATTATCGAGGATTACCGGCAGGGCAAGATGGTCATCATCGTGGACGATGAAGATCGTGAAAACGAGGGTGATCTTGCATTTGCGTCGGTACACAGCACTCCTGAAAAAATAAATTTTATGGCAAAGCACGGTCGCGGCCTGATCTGTGTTGCAATGGAGGCCGAACGCCTGGATGCTCTGCGGATTCCGATGATGGTTTCCCAGAACACTTCGCGCTTCGAAACCGCATTTACCGTGTCGGTAGAGGCAAAGCATGGCACCACCACGGGAATATCCGCGGCAGACCGAAGTGAAACCGTGCGGAGACTGGTTGATCCGGAAGCCGGCCCGGATGATTTTGTGATGCCGGGGCACATGTTTCCGGTGAAAGCTCGCCGAGGCGGTACTCTTGTTCGCAGTGGTCAGACCGAAGCTTCCGTCGACCTGGCAAAGCTGGCCGGATTATATCCTTCGGGAGTTATATGCGAAGTAATGAATGAAGACGGAACCATGGCTCGCTTGCCACAGCTTCAGGAAGTATCCAGGCAGCACGATATCAGAATCATATCGGTTGCTGAAATCATTCGGTACAGAACGGCACATGAACACTTTGTAACCTGTAGTTCAACCGCCATGCTGCCGACCGCCTGGGGCGATTTCGAAATCCGCTGCTATGAGGAACACATCACCGGCCTTGTGCATGTCGTTCTGAAGAAAGGCGAAATTCAGCCGAACAAACCGGTCCTGGTTCGGGTGCATTCCGAATGCTTCACCGGCGACCTTCTGAATTCGTTCAGATGTGACTGTGGAGAACAACTGCATCACGCTATGTGCCAAATAGATAAAAATGGCGGAGCCCTGTTGTATCTCCGACAGGAAGGTCGGGGGATAGGGCTGGCCAACAAGATTAAGGCCTATGCACTGCAGGAAGAAGGTCTTGACACTGTCGAAGCAAATCAGAAGCTGGGGTTTGCCCCCGACCTCAGGGATTATGGTATCGGTGCACAAATCCTGGCGGACCTCGGCATTCGAAAAATCCGTTTGATGACGAACAATCCACGGAAAATAGTAGGTCTTGAGGGATACGGGTTGGAAATAGTCGAACGGGTTCCAATTCAGATCCCTCCACGAACCGAAAATGAACGATATCTCGATACAAAAAGACAGAAGCTGGGACACCTGCTCGAAGGGGGAACTCGATGCCAACCGTAGTAGAAGGCTCACTTAGTGCGGCCAATCGCCGATTCGCTATCGTTGTGAGTAGATTCAACGAGTTCATTTCCCGAAAACTCCTTGATGGAGCCGTGGATTGCCTGGTGCGTCACCACGCGGATGAGAAAAGTATAACGGTTGTTTGGGTACCGGGCTCATTTGAGATACCTCTCGCGGCAAAAAAACTGGCTCAATCCGATAAATTCGATGCAGTAATTTGTGTGGGCGCCGTAATCAGAGGTGCGACTCCCCATTTCGACTATGTTGCCGCAGAGGTTGCCAAAGGAATCGCGACAACTACCCTGGACACCGGATAGCCGATCGCATTCGGAGTTCTCACCACCGATTCCATCGAGCAGGCAGTGGAGCGAGCCGGCACCAAAGCCGGTAACAAGGGGTTCGATGCCGCAATGACCGTCATCGAGATGGTAGACGTTCTGGGCAAACTATAAAACGACAAGGGAAGTCTGAAAAAGACGGAGAATCATGGCAACCGGAGATTTTCCCGTCGACTGCGTATATATAGATATGAAACAGCGAAGAAAAGCTCGCGAGCTTGCCCTGCAGTGCCTGTACGCGGGTGAAGTAGGACAGGACGGCGATTACAGAAAACTGCTGGAAACAATTGCCGACTCACAATCATCGGCCCGAGAAACGAAGGACTATGCTCTTCGACTGGTAGCCGAGACAATAGAATCACGAGAAGATATCGACAAGACACTCGGAAAACATACGGCCAACTGGCAGATCGAACGGATGGCGGTTATTGACAGAAATATCCTGCGTATGGCTGTAGCCGAACTCAGAACAAGCAAAGAGGTGCCTTTCAGAGTCGTAATAGATGAAGCTGTAGAACTGGCAAAAGAGTATAGCGGAGATGAATCGGGAAAATTCGTCAATGGTGTAATTGATGCCGTTTTTCACGAGATGGCCGAAAAACCATCGAGAAAGGAAATGCAATAGATTATGGATGATCGTCACAAGAAAACGAATGCCATATTGGCAGTGGTGGTTTTTGCCGTCACGTTCGTTACATTTCTGACGACCGTTGCACCCACGGTCTCATTCTGGGATTGTGGAGAATACATTGGTGCTGCTCATTCTCTCGGGATTCCTCATCCTCCCGGGAACCCCTTGTATGTTCTTCTTGGTCGTTTTTTCTCCATCATGTTGCCTTTTTTCACACAGGTGGCCTACCGAGTGAATCTCATATCGGTTCTCAGCGGAGCATTTACCGCGGTTTTTATGTACCTGATAGTCGTGCGGGTCATGATATCCTGGATGGGGATTCCTCAGAAAACGTGGCAACGGCTCACCATTTATACGGCCGGACTTGTCGGGGCATTCTTCGCGGTATTCAACTATACCTTCTGGTTCAGTGCCGTTGAAGCGTCGGTGTACGTACCCAGCATGCTTTTCATCTCGATATGTACCTGGCTGGCCATAACCTGGTCGCAAAGCACCTCACCGGATCGAGACCGCCTGCTGGTGCTCATTGCCTACCTGGTTTTCTTATGTTTCGGTATCCACATGATGGGCATGATTTCAATGGCGCCGATCGGGCTTTTCATATTCCTGAAGGATAGCGACA
>CAZEMW010000436.1:0-4122 GCA_964513105.1 uncultured Fibrobacterota bacterium | reverse complement strand
GGAGGAACTTCAGAACCTTTCACGGGCAGCAGTGCATACCACGACAGACCTTCTGGCGGCATTCTGTTGTTATCATTTCGGTCTGCGCAAGGAGCTCAAATCGGTGGAGTTTCTCAAAGAGCTGTGAGAAGAATACCTGAAAACGTTTTTCGTCGGCCGGGAGGAAGATCCGCACCGGGTACCTCACCTCCCGAAGGCGTCGGACAAACGCATGCAATCGGAGAAACAACCGAGCGCATATGTCATGATACACTGATCTGCAATCCATCGTGATTGATCCCAAAATCAACGATACGTGCGTTGCCGGATTCACAGCGTGTATGCAACCGTTGCCGAAGGGCATCCGCCCGAGCCGCATCCTCCGAGACAAAAAGGGCATACCCGCCCCCACCGGCGCCGAGTAATTTCATACCGGCCCAGAGTCCCGACGTTTCTCGCAGGATATGTTCGACGGCTTCATTGGAGGTTCCCGGGTGAATGCGCTTATTGGCATCCCAGGAGCCGTTCAGGATGCCTGCGAGCCGATGCATATCGCGCAATGCAACCGCACGACGAGCATCGACGGCAAGTTGCCTCACATGATCGATGGTGAACAGGTAGGAGGGACGCAGACTGTTGAACCCATGCACAACATCCTGCAGGATGTTTTTCGCCAGACGGGTAACGCCGGTATAAAACAACGTAAAGCATCTTCGATGCTCATAGTCCGAGAAGAGGAACGGATCCAATCGGTGCACAACCGGCACAGGCTTAAGACCGGCACGGCATTCGACGTATTTCACTCCCCCGACCACGCCGCCGATCTGATCCTGCCATCCTCCGCCGGTTGTCAACATCTGCTCCATCTGCAGAACTTGCCGAAACAGTTCATCCTCTGCATGCCGAAGGCCGAAAAACCGGTGAAGGGCGCCCAGAATCGTGGCTCCCAGAATCGACGACGTACCGAGCCCCGACCCTTTGGGAACAGCACACAAAAGCGTTATTTCCAATCCACATCCCAGGCCGGACAATGTCCCGGCCAGATCGGCCGAACCTAGATCTTCCGGCGTAAGTCCGAGTAAGCAAAGAGCAGCCTTGGGCAGTGCGAAGGGTGACGTTGGATTGCGATAGTCAAGTAATTGGGAGAACTCCGTCACCGTTTCGGTGAATCCAAGATCTATTGAATGTATAGTTATTCGAGGTTCCTTTGTAGGGCGACAGAAAACTTGAATGGGTGGTTGTCCGTTCAGGTCTACCGCAACGTTGGTTACCTGACCACCACTTCGTAGTGTATAGGGCGGCGTGTCCGACCACCCTCCCGCAAGATCGAATCGGACCGGCGATCTGGCCCAGACAATCTGATCTTCCTTCACTCCCCGTCCAAGCCTGGTTGCATCATTCCGGGCCGAGTACGATATCTGAAACGATGGACACGCATCCTCTTTCTCATTCTCGCGTTCAGCCGCCGACAACAGGCGATAACGGTACGCGTGAAGCAGATCATCATTGGTGTGGATCATGCGTTCTTGGAGTTTTCCCGGTATTGATTCCCTTTCGAAAAGATCGGCAAAATCGGTCTCACTGACCGAAACCCATCCATTGCCCGCAAGAATCGCCTCGCGCAGGCGTCGCGCCCGAATATCGGCTCGTCGACGATCACGATCAGATGCCCGGGAACGGGAATTCACCTCGGCGGGACATATTCGCGAGGCGGCTTTGAAGGTGTCGCGCCATTCCCCTCGCGCGCAGTCGGCATCCCAGAACCCACGAAGATACGACGGCGAAAAGTTCCATGAAAACAGCCGAGCCTGCATAAGATCGTAACACTCGGTCTCTTCCCAGATATCTTCCGGCCCCAGTCCTCGCTCGGTAAGCCACTGTTCGACCGGAATGCCACACACGACCACGCTCTGCATATCGCGCTGCGGTTTCCAGGTATCATGGATCGAGTACACCATAACCAAGGACCCCCCTTCGACATCCCGCTGGTCCATACAGATTCCGTACGGCACTGAGTATGAAAGGTCGACATCCCGAAGACCGATAAACAGATTTGCGCCCTCAGCGCCGAAAACACGTGCATTCTCGCATGCCTCACAGAAAACCGGTCCTTCGGCGCGTTCGATATTCAAATTGCGACAGTTCAGCCGTATAGTATCGTCGTCAATCCAGGGACGAAGTTCCGGATTGTCGGGAGTGTAAAAGGGCTGTGTACCCCGTTTTGTTAACTCAAATGAAGATTCGGGATACTCCTTAAGAGAACCGAAGTGCAGAAAAGATGTTCGTCGAGCAACGACACCCCGCAAATCTATGCCGGAAAATGTCTCAAAAACCTTACCGAGAATAGCCCGATCTACCTTTGAGCGGAGTTCAACTTTGGCAATGAAATCCTCATAGCTAATGCCCATTAGGCAAGCAGTCAGAATCTCCAGGTACAAATCAAGCTTCAGCTCTCCGCTCCGTAGTGCCTCCGACACGGTTTGGTTTCGGCCGTTGCGCTGCTCCCCGAAAGCGAGAAGTCGCGAGATCGCCGACGGGCTGAAAGATACGATTCCAGTATCGAGTGCACACTCGCCCGTACCTTCAAGAAGCGCGTGTTCACGCAGATACTGAGAAGATTCCTTCTGATAAAAACCTACGACCGTCTGACGATTTCTGTCGAATTTGAATACTCCGTGGCGTGCTCCCTGCTCCGGCGGCGCGGGATATGCGAACCCGCAGACATCTCCACGATCTTCACCGATACTATCCGTGTCGAAATCGATCACAACGTCACCCGAGGCAACAATCAGCTCGCCTTCTCTCCAGGGAAATCTGAGAAACAGTGAGAGTTGAAGATCCAGAACGACTGGACTGAGCGGGGAACTGCCGGCGACGGGAATGGGTGCGAACAGTTTTCCTTCCGGCGAATAGCAGGGCAGTCGACGACTCTCTCCCCCGGCATGAATCATGAGTATTCTCTTGCTGCGAAAGATGGATTCCGCGGAAGCAACTTTTCCCCCCAAGTCTTCCACCAGCGTTCGCAAAGCAAGGAGAGTTCCTCCACCGCTGCCGATGCGCCCGTTTTCCGGGTCGCTATAGACTCGAAAATCAATTTCACCCGGGTACAGCCCCTTTTCAACCCGCCGTCGGATGAGTTCTCTGAAAACAGAGGCTTGCTTCTCATTGGAAGCGGTTATGAGACAGATATCAAAAAGATTCATTTCCAAGTGCTCCTACCGGTAAGTGTCATATACGGGAAATATAGTCCGTCGGAGTCCGAGGGGCCCGGCCGGAAGCATGGTGCGGATGCCGTTTTGTTCGCCCCGCCGGCGTTCCGGCGTTTTTCGCGTTCAACGCTCGAACAAGCTCTATACAGGATAGGTTTTCGGCATCAATCTATGCAAGTCCGGCGGATTGAGGTTTTCCGCCGTTCGTGGTGAGCTCGGCTGAAGCATGAGCACATGACCTGCACCGAGGACCATTCCCGACAGGTCCGTCGACACGGAGCCGGAGCTGGGGGTATGACAAAAAAAACACCTCGCAGGTATGCTTGTCCTGATTTGGGGAGCGGCCTGAAACGATGCGACATCCGGCATCTGAGCCTTGTGTTTATGTATCATACGGGCTCGAGACAGCGAACCGAGATTGGAGAAGCCGCGCTTCACGCAGGAAGGAGCCGAACGATTCGTCGGCTCCCTTCCCAACCAGAATCGCGTTCAAGGCAGCACTTCTTTGATATCGTGGAGAATGCCGTCGGGCGCCAGCAATTCCCGAAGCCCGTTTCGCCCCATGCTGGTGAACTCCCGATGACTTACCGCAAGGACAATGCCTTCATACAATCGTTTCGGTGCCGAGGAAAGCATATCAATTCCGTACTCTTCCCGGACCTCCTCGGGATCGGCCACCGGATCCCAGACATCAACCGATACGTTAAACTCCTGTAGTTCCCGGATGATATCGATAACTCGCGAATTGCGAATATCCGGGACGTTTTCCTTAAAGGTAATTCCAAGTACCAGAACACGGGCGCCTTTGATGGTATCACCTTTGTTGATCATCATCTTGATCAGCTCGCTGGCGTAGTATCGTCCCATCGCATCATTGATTCGGCGCCCCGCACGTATACTTTGAGGGTGATGTCCGATTTCATCGGCCTTGTAC
>CAZEMW010000435.1:0-4123 GCA_964513105.1 uncultured Fibrobacterota bacterium | reverse complement strand
CGCACAAGCGAAACCACCGGCTCCCCCGCGTCTCGCGATTCGGGAAGCGAGATCCGGAATTCCGCGCACCAGTCATTTTCTTCTTCGGGGTCGATGAGCATCTGGTGTATGTGCAGGTGAGTGCCGTCTTCCGACTTTGCTATGTGAGTATGTCGAATGTTTCGAGCCTCGGGATCAAGCCTGAAATACTCATGTTCGGAACGGTACTCCTCCATGACCTCTTCCAGCCGTTCGGCACTCCAATGATTTGTATCGGCCGAAGAATCCAACCGGCTTTCGGGGGTTTTGTTTTCAGTATCCTCGGCGTCGGTGTCACGAAGGAATGCCCGCTCGGCACTCTCATAGTCTTTTCGCGCGAGGCCCGAGAGAAACGAGAATATCCGGGTGCGAATCATCGCCGCAAACTGTTTGGTATCCTTTGTAATATCCGTTTCGGCATCCCCCGGCGGCCGAAGTTCGGCCTCATCGGCGTCCGGTGGTCGGTATGCGGGGTCACGCATGCGCTCCCACTCGTCAAACAGCGTGGAATCGACCGCACGAATCATTTCTCGGAGATACACTTCTATCTCCCTTACTTCATCGGTTTTGTCGGCTTCCGGGACGGTCTGCGAGAGAACTCGGTAGACGTTGTTGATATGCCGTAAGAGCAGGCCCTCGGCGCGTTTGAGATTGTAGGTCTGAACATAATCACCAAAGGAGCTGTATGTCTCGAACATCTCCCGAACAATCGATTTGGGCCGAATTGCCTCCTGCCCAACCCACGGGTGGCGGTCGGCAAAATCATTAAACGTGCCGTAGATGAATTCCCGGTTCGGCTTGGGATATTCCAGCTCCTCCAGCTTCTCCATTCGCTCCTCGTACGGCAATCCTTCAGCCTTCCACTCGGCCATCTTTGCCGTCTTGACCGCATCGAGCTGCTTGCGGAGAATTGCTGTCGGGTTTTCCAGAATCGACTCGATCAACGTCAAGAGAACAAACGGGTACTCGGGGATGGTTGCGTCGAGAATGTTGATGGTATCGAGCAGGTACAATGAAAGTGCTTGATCAAGAGAGAAATCGTCCTGCAACTCGATATTGACTCGAAGTTTGGCTCCGGAGGGGCGGGGTTCGGTGAATTCAATGATTTTTCTGTCGAGGAGACTTCGAAACAGTTGCCACGCACGTTTCATATGGCCGGGTTTGAGGCTGTCCGGATCATGACACTCCCTGATCAGGGTACGAAGCGCCGCGCATCCGTCTTCATTCCGGCTCATGATGTTGAGCAGCATGCCGTGCGTAACCTGGAAGCGAGATACGAGACGTTCGGGGGGAGATTCGATCAACCGTTCGAAAGTCTGCTCGTTCCAGTTCACAAAGTTTCTGTCCGGTGGTTTGCGCTTGACAATTTTTTTCTTGCCTTGAGCCTTCTTTCGGTCCAGTTCGATGTTCTCGACCACATGCTCCGGCGCCTGAGCCACAACCCAGCCCTGATCGTCGAACCCCTTCCGCCCGGCCCGTCCGCTCACCTGATGGAAATCACGGGCGCTGAGAATAGCGGTTTTTTCGCCGTCATACTTGCACAAACGGGTGAAAAGGACCGTCCGAATGGGCACATTGATCCCGACCCCAAGGGTGTCGGTCCCGCAGATTACTTTCAGAAGACCTTTCTGAGCCAGGCGCTCGACCAGAAGACGGTACTTTGGAAGAAGGCCGGCATGGTGGACGCCGATTCCCTGCCGAATCCATCGTTTCATATCCGGACCGTGCGGGCTGTTGAATTTGACCTCGATCAGCTCCCGCGCAATAGCCGCCTTCTCTTCTTTGGTGGTTACGTTGAGACTGGTAAAATTCTGCGCGTTTTGCGCGGCCTCCCGTTGCGTGAAATGCACCACATAAACCGGTGTTTTTCCGTCGGCCACCAGCTTCTCCAGCGTTTTGGGCAGTAGTGAGTCGGAATAGGAGAACGTGAGCGGAACGGGGCGTTCGGAAGACCCCACGGTGACGGTTTCACAGCCGTTGCGGCGAGTGAGCTCTTTTTCAAAAAACTCTGTCTCCCCGAGCGTGGCCGACATCAGAAGAAATCGAGCCTGGGGAAGCGTGAGTAGCGGAATCTGCCATGCCGCGCCCCGATCGCGATCCGCGTAGTAATGGAATTCATCCATGACTACTTCGTGCACCATTGCCTGTCGGCCGTCCCGCATCGCCATGTTGGCAAGAATTTCCGCCGTACAGCACAGAATTGGTGCATCCCTGTTAATAGAAGCATCACCCGTGCTCAGGCCTACATTTTCCGGGCCGAAATCGCGGCAGAGCGCCATCCATTTCTCATTCACCAGCGCTTTTATCGGGCAGGTATACACCGCTCGTTTCCCCTCGGCGACGGCCTTGAATAGACCTGCGGTTGCCACCAGAGATTTGCCGGAGCCGGTCGGCGTATTAAGAATGACATTTTTGTTGTCGTACAGCTCGAGTATCGCGCTCTCCTGCGACGGATACAGCTCCATGCCTTTTTCTTCGACATAGGTCAGAAACTGCTCGAGCAGCTCGTCGCCGGAGCATACGGTTGTCTCGGGGAGTAATTCTTTAAGCAATTGAGGCATAAGTTTTGGTGCCGCCGATAAACAACAGAAAATAGTTGAAAGTCGGTGCTCTATGCTTAAAACCAATATGAATGCGCGGTTTGGGTATTGATGCTCCTGCTTTCTGTGAATCGGTGCAGTTGAGTATCCGTCAGGTGAAAGATGCATTCATCGTCCGGAAATGAACATCGGGTGTCGACCGAGTTTCCATGCCTGTGCGGGGACTTCCGGCGCGGCGCGCTTCGTCTCGAACTGATTGGACGAGCATTTCAATTTTCGAAAGGAACGATTTATTGCTTTCGTCGGATCGGGAGTCGGCCACTGTGTCTTGCTCTGCTGCGGTCAAACCGGTGGGAATCCTACTATATTATAATTATAGCAATATCATATAATGAAAATGCATCGCACCGTCGGGCCTGGTATGGTCTCGACGGGGTCTGCCCGCCAATTCTGGTTGGATTGCCGCTATTCTGAAGCTCGATGTAGACAACCCTGGATTCCGGATCGTACCCTTTTGATTCCATCTCAACGGAAAAGATCCCAATCGACAGCGTAACTGGTACCCCGGCAGGGAGTAACTCCGACGTCCTATGCAGGCACCGGGACTTATCCAGACACGAGGAGCTATGAGCCGTTCGACTTCCAATCAGCCCATACCCCCTGCGGGGGAATCGCCGAACCGCGATGCTTCGCAGGGGCCTCAGATCAACAATGAAGATGAGTACATTCCGGGCACAATCGATGCGTATCGGATACTTCAGGTTCTTGGACGCGGCGGGATGGGGCGTGTATATCTCGGAGTAGATTCATTTGGGAACAGGGTAGCAATAAAGGCGTTCGATCCTCTGGTGTGGCCGTCGGCATCGGATCGCAAGCGTTTTGTCCGTGAGGCGCGTGCGCTCTCGGTTTTGCAGCATCCGAATATCTGCAGAATTTATGGAGTGAAAACGGTCAGGGGAACCCCGCACATCATCATGGAGCATGTTCCGGGGGTTAATCTCGACAGCCTGCTCAAGGCCGACATCGATTTCAGCTCCATTACCGGGAAAACCGCAAAAGATGCGACTCAGAGCGATATCAGCAGACTGGTCGAAGCCGTGGAAATGGCCGAGACGACGGCTCGGGGGAGTGGTGCCAAATCAACCGGTGGGCGTGACACCCCCATGCAGATCCTTCCTCTTCAACAAGCGCTCGCTATTGCCATAAAACTCTGTCACGCCGTTCAGTATGCCCATGAACGAGGAATTATGCATCGTGACATCAAGCCGTCGAATGTCATTCTCCG
Organism: uncultured Fibrobacterota bacterium; assembly: GCA_964513105.1. Lineage (GTDB taxonomy): Bacteria > Fibrobacterota > Chitinivibrionia > Chitinivibrionales > CAYFVL01 > CAYFVL01. The sequence goes on along the minus strand of CAZEMW010000435.1, from coordinate 280 downwards.
GCGCGACGGAGAACCGATTCTTCTTGATTTCGGCGTCGCCAAAATGGTGAACGAGCCCGGTGATGAAAACCTGACCGTGACGGGTGAATTTTTCGGAACGCTTGAGACGATGGCTCCAGAGCAGGCGCAGTCCAGTGGAGAGATTGATGAACGGGCCGATGTATACAGTCTCGGAGCGATTCTGTACCGACTTTTGACAGGACGCAAGCATTTTGTGGCTTGCGGACATGTATTGCGGGATATTGAAAAACTTCAATATTTCGATCCAGTCGCTCCGCGG
>CAZEMW010000434.1:0-4129 GCA_964513105.1 uncultured Fibrobacterota bacterium | reverse complement strand
TCTGGTGAAACGTGCCGCTTTTCATGATCAGCTTCTCGATATCCTCCAGTGGAGCATCCGCAAGTTCTTCAGGGCCGGGATATGCCTTGAACAATACCGGAGTCAGTTCATTTATCCGACTATCCCGGGCCTGCGCGGCGAGTATCGTGGCGATAAGTAATTGCCAAGGGGACTTGAAATTCAGCCCGAGAGCCGGATGGGGATAATGTTCGGCGAGACGATCCAGAGTTTCACCAACGGGTATTGTTTCGGAGATTGTGTTCATCTGACTTCTCCTTTGGTGCCGTTATAAGCAAACTTCAATCCGAAGCAACCATGCAGGTCCTCAAGGCATGCATCGTCCAGCCCGCCGATCTCTTTAGGAACCGTAGTCACTTGTCGCCCACCTGCTTTGCAATTCTGTACCGGCCGGGAGAAATCCCACCGTGCCGTGTAAAAGCATTCGATAAAGCGTAGGGGGTAGAGTATCCAACCATTTCTGAAATTAATTTGAGTGGATAATCGGTATAGACGAGGAGTTCCTCTGCTTTTCTCATCCGCAAAAATGTCACCTGCTGCATGGGCGATCGATCATACCAGGTTTTGACTATATGAAAAAGATGGGATTCCGAAACATTCGCTATCCGTGATAATTTCTCAACATTCCAATCAGCGCTCAGGTCATTTTCCACTTGCATCCAGAGCCTTTCAAGACGTTCACGACTGGCAGAACCTCCGGCCGGGTGTTCTTCGGAGACCATTCGCAGAATGTAGGCAAGTATTACATCGCTTAACGAGGAAACAATTTGCGCGGACTGGGAATTCGTTCTTCGACATTCATGGTGCAGGGCCGAAGCGACGTGGTTCACATCCTCCAGATAGCTGCACTCAAACAATCCAATCCCCCGGCCCTCCAGAAATCTCCACCGGTCGGATTCCTTTAGATGAAACCATGTGATGCACCATGGAGCTTGACTTATAGTATACCGGTGAGCATTGCGAGAGGGAATGAGGACCCCCGTGCCCGGACTCAATTCATAGTCGGCATAGGGTGTCTCCAGGAGACCTTGTCCCGCCGAGATCAAAATCAGCAAATGAAAGCGCGGGACCGGACGAGACATTTCATAGGCAGGATATAAGGTACTCATGCCGGCCTTATAGATATCATGGTGCGCCAGCGATGACCTGGACCTGAAGTGCGAGTCCAGATGAAGAAAGCGCTCGTCGCACGCCTCGGAGACGAAGGAAGTCTTGCGTATCTTTTTCATAATCCTACGTATGCTATTTCAATCGATTTCCAGTACATTTCTGAACAGGACCTTTTCTTCACCGACATTTCTCGGCAGTCTCTTCCACGTTCTGAAGCTCCTACTCACACATGGGACTTTGATTCCATTTTTTCACATGTTCCCAAATGGGCTTGATAGAACAAATATACCGGATTATCCGGAGATTGTTTGGTTTTTCCCCGGAGGCGATATGACCCTGCTACGCACTATTTCGATGATAATCGGTACCGTTTTGCTGCATATGTCCACTCCTGCTTTCTGCCTGGATAGTGCGGTAATCCACGACTGGAATCGGCAGGATAGTATTGGAAAGCACAGCTACGAAGCAGCAATCCGAAGTATTCTGGAGGGGGCCTCGTCGGATTCACTCGAGTCTCTTCGAAGTGAATTTGCAGCTCTTGAGGGCACGGCCGACAACAACTCCGCCTGGGAAAGACTCTACATTCGATGTGCATACCTGAGACGCAAGGCACGCCTTGCCCCTGTATTCGCGCAACTGAAGCAATTTATATTCACCAAACATTTTGATATGGGCGGTTCTCACTACGCATATACGGAAGCACTTTCAGATGCATATGAGGAACGAAGGTTCAAACCGGGAAGTGCCCTCTGTCTCTTTTCTTTGGGTGACTCTCTGATGGGAGACGTGGACACCTTGCTTGGCGACGAAAACGGCGTTATCCGGGATCCGGACATTTCTTTCGACGGAAGCAGAATTCTCTTTGCATGGAAGAAGGGAGATCGCGACGACGATTACCATCTGTACGAAATGAATGTCAAAAATGCATCGGTTGGACAATTGACGTTTGGCCTCGGACATGCGGACTATGAAGGTATCTACCTGCCCGACGGCAATATTCTCTTCAACTCCACTCGATGTGTCCAGTTTGTCGATTGTTGGAAAGTACCGGTTAGTAATCTGTTTCTCTGTGACGGTGACGGAGGCTTGATTCGAAGGATCTCTTACGACCAGGTGCACACCAACTACCCTAAGCTTCTGGCGGATGGGCGGGTGATATACACCAGATGGGAATACAATGACCGGGGACAAGTCTACCCGCAACCATTGTTCGTAATGAACCCGGACGGAACACACCAGACCGAGTATTACGGGAACAACAGCTGGTTTCCCACCAGTATTCTTCATGCGCGGCCCCTCGGTGACGACGGTCGAGTCATGGCAATATTAGCCGGGCATCACACGAAGCAGCAGGGGAAAGTAGCCATTGTCGACCCTCGAGTCGGGAACCAGGAAAACCAGGGTGTGACCCTGGTTGCACCGATCAGGAAAACCCCGGCGAGGAAACAGGATAAATACGGGCAGAAAGGCGATTTGTATCAGTATCCTTTTCCTTTGAATGATTCATTATTCCTGATTTCACGACGACAGGAAAACACAAGGTGGTTTTCTATTTACCTGATGAATCTCAACGGTGAACGAGAGCTTCTTGTAACCGATCCGGGCATTTCCTGCAATCAAGCCATACCCCTGACGTCCCGTACTTCGCCACCCCGTTTGTCCTCGACCGTTGATTATGCCGAGACCACCGGAACATTCTCCATGCAGGACGTGTATCAAGGGCCGGGACTTGACGGGGTAGAACCCGGCACTATTGCATCTCTGAGAGTCGTGGCACTCGAATATCGGACCGGTCCCCCGGACGGACGCCTGAAGCCAAAGCAGAAAGGTCCCGGAGGAAGTGCCGATGTGTTCACCCCGGTTTCTCGTCAGAACGGTTCCTGGGACGTGAAGAAGGTACTGGGGGAAGCTGAGGTATACGAAGACGGATCGGCCTTTTTCAACGTACCGGCACGGGTACCGGTATATTTTCAGGCAGTTGATCACAACGGTCACGTGGTGCAAACAATGCGCAGTTGGTCGACACTTCAACCGGGTGAAAGCTTTGCATGCCTTGGGTGCCATGAAAGCAAGAATGAAGCCCCGCCACCGAGTTCAAACACTCAGGCGATCTCCGCGGGAGTCGCTGATCTAATTCCATGGTCGGACAGTACTCAGGGGTTCAGCTTCCCTGAACACATACAACCGATACTTGATAGGCATTGCACAAGATGCCATAATGCAACTCATGCTTCTCTTGACCTTCGACCAGAAACCTATTACGACGAAAGTGCGAAAAGAACCTGGCACAAGTCCTATTATGCTCTCACATCAGATGACATAACCATTTGGGTTGATGCCATGGGACCACCGACGATGATAGCCCCCTATTCGACCGGCTCAAGCCGAAGTCGTTTGTCCGACACCCTGGAATCCGGACACAACGACATTGCGATAACCGAGGAAGAGAAGCGAACTATCTACTGCTGGATCGATCTCGGTGTACCGTATGCAGGATCATATACGGAGGGCCTGAGTGAGGAAGCACGAAAGAAATATCTCAGCACGATGCCGAAACTGCAAGCCTGGCTTGCTCAGGAGCGAAAAAACCTGGATACGCTGTCCGACTTTTCGTTGGGCAGTAATCATGACTCATTCAGGCCCTCACGCCTGCGTCCGAATCGCAGACCGCCGGAAACAGAATACTTTGTAGATTTGCGCGGGCGTTATTTCCGAAACCGACCGGAGACATTGACGCCTTCGCCCGGAGTATACCTTAAAGGCACATCCCGAGAAAAAACGAGAAAGCTCATAGTTCCGCAACAGTGAATCATGATTCCTGCAGGACTTGTTTGTGCCCCCGGGAAAGCGTAGAAAGGCTCCCCGGCCGTTGCATTCGTGTATGGCCGCATCGTTGCGGACATCCAACTAGACTGCTGGACGGGGGCTACAATGCATGATTTCAACTAGTGTGGCGACCGACAATTGCCAAGAATCAATACGGGCGCTTTTCGCCCCCATT
>CAZEMW010000433.1:0-4138 GCA_964513105.1 uncultured Fibrobacterota bacterium | reverse complement strand
CACCTGTACCATCGCCATAATAGCCCGAGTGCCACTCCACCGTCCTCGGAAATATCCATCGCGAATCCATCACCATCATCTTCGTATTCGAATTGGATGCTATAAGACTAAAGATCTCCTCCCAAGTCCATGATTACTTGAGGGTCTTGACCGGAGAGAGCGTACGAGACGACACCAAGGATATTGTATTCCTTTACCAAGCCACCTACGTATAAACGCCGATCGACAATTTCCAATTCACGAATAAAGGTGACGTCCTCCTCTGGTCCGAGCTTACGTATCACTTCCCATTCATTTGCACCGAATTTCGCATAGATTCTCGCCATTAGCTGCCAAGGGTCCAAGTACTCTTCCGACTTTGCGTATAGAGTATCTTTATTCAAAACGTCAAGAATCTTGAAATACTCCGGTAACACCAAATCCCGACTTTCCCAAATATGATTAACCACCTTGATATCCCACGTCAACGTATCCCGAGCCCCGCTCGGATCGGAACCCACGATCATCACCTCCTGCGCAGGACCGCCGATCTTGTATTCACTGAGCCAGTCCACCTCCCACACCACGGTCGTCCCCTGCAGTTTCATTCCGTTGGGCCGTTTCAGAAACTCAAGCGTCACGTTGTCACCGTCACCATCGTTGGCCGAAATCTCACATTGGTAGGTATTCCCCTTCCCCACCGAATCCGGTGGATCGGCCGAGAGGACCGGCGCCTGATTTACATTGAGCACCGTAATCTCCACCGTAAGCGTATCCGCTCCGTCGACGGCTTCGGCATAAAACGATACCGCATGGGAACCGGCCTGGTCGTAGCCCGGGGTCCAGAAAAACCTCCGAGTCGCTTCGGTAAACGTTGCACCATCGGGCAGATCTCCCGTGGTATACGCAATCTCATCTCCGTCCGGATCGGAGGCGTTCACGGTAAATGCGACCTCCACGTTCTCCTCGACCGTTTTGTCCCCGACCACATCGAACACCGGCACCCGGGCCGCATTTTCAACGGTGATTGTAACGGTTTTCTGTGCCCGAAGGCCGCCCGCAGATGCCGAAAAAGTAACGGGATATGAACCCGACTGGTTGAATGAAGGAGTCCACGCAAAAGCTCCCGTGGCGCTATCAAAAACCGCTCCTCCGGGGAGTCCGTTCACTCCATAGACCACGGCATCACCGTCGGGGTCTGAAGCGGAAACCGAGAAACCGATCGCTTCGCCTTCGGCGGCCACTATGTTGTCAAGAGGATCAAGTACCGGCGGGCGATCTTTGTTGGTCACTTTTATGGTGAAAAAGGCGGTATCGCTCAATCCGGATGCAGTTCCGTCGCCGGCAACTACTCCTATCTGTTCGTATGTTCCGGAATCTGCGTACGACGGAGTCCAAGTGAATACCCCGGCGCCGTTGCCATTATCCGAGAAGGTGGCTCCAGTCGGCAGGTTCACATGCGACAGTGCCACAACGTCGCCGTCCGGGTCCGAAGCGGACACCGATATGACCAGTTCTTCATTCTCGGATATCACCGTGTCCTTGATATCGGATATCCGCGGCGGACGATCTACATCCCCAACCGAGATGGTTATGCCCAGCTCAGAGGTCAGCGTTCCGTCGGAAGCGGTGAATACGACCTGATAATTGCCCGCCTGAAGGTCCGGCGACGGAGTCCAGGTGAACACGCCTTCACCGTTGCCGTTGTCTACGAATACCGCACCCTCGGGAATGGTTTCATTCTTCACACCCAAAGCAACCGAGTCCCCGTCGGAATCCGTCGCACCAACGGAAAACGAGAGTTCGCTTCCCTGATCGACGGCCTGATTTCCCAGTTCGGCGAACTCCGGTTTCCGGTTCACCGCTCCGACGGTGATCGTGAACTCCAGAGCCACGGAATTGATTCCGTCGGAAGCCGTGATTTTCACCGGGTACTCACCACTCGTTCCGTAATCCGGCACCCACGTCAGCAGGCCGGTTCCGTCTCCGTTGTCCTGGAATTCGGCACCGTCGGGAATCTGGTCGGCCGTGAGCGTGAGATCGTCTCCATCCCGATCCGAAGCACTTATCCCCAGGGTTATGCCCTCTCCCTCGGAAGCGGTGGTATCTTTGCGGGGATCAAACTCAGGCTTCGTGTCCGGCTCCGAGCCCCCGACAGCAAAAGCCAGTGGGGAACCGGGTTCGGAGAGGGTTCCACCGTTTCCGACCGCCTGAACACGATAGATATAGGTAAAATTCGATACCAGCGGCGTATCCACGTAAGATGTGTCTTCAGTTTCCACCAGCAGAGCCGCAGTGTCGGAACCCGGGTCCTTTCGGAACAGTCGGTATTCCTTTGCGCCGGCAACCGACATCCAGACTACAACGGCTCCGGAAAACTGCTTTGATATATTCGGCTGCGAAGGAGTTGGGGGCGCGATGCGTACCGTTACCGTGAGGGCTTCGGAGTTACCGTGCTCATTCTTTGCATTGATATTGTATTGATCAACAACCGTCTCAGTCGGCGTTCCGTGTATGGTGCCGTTTTCTGCGTCGAAATGCAGTCCGGAGGGGAGTTCGGGGAAAATCGTGAACGATTCGGTTTCTACATTGTTCTTGACCTTGACCGTGAAGGTGTCGATCGGAACTCCCACGATGCCGGCAATTTCCGATGAACTCGCCTCCAGAACGGGAGGGACGTCATACGGGTTCTCAACGGTATCGCACCGATGGAAAACAAAAGCGGAGAGGATAAGAATAATCGGAATTGCGGAAAACCTGCGAACCTGCATCAAAAAACTCCTCTGAGACGGATTGGGATACGGGTTGAAACGGCCAAGGACTGAAAATTGATCCGTCCGGCCTACTCCGAGCCTCGGAACGAAAAAAGCCGTTCCTTCAAGCGGAATATAATATAGATACGGTCGTCCACGCGACAGCAGCACGTTGAGGGCGATAGAGAACACGTGCTGGGAAGAGATTCGGGCGGCATGATCGAGCAAGTTGTATTTTGGGAATACAATTCCTTTTTTTTTATTAAAAACAGGAATAGCATTCCCGAAATGAGATAGAAAAATGATCCCTCGTACTCTCAAGATACCAAGCCAGAGCTTCTTTCTTTTCGGCCCCCGAGGTACCGGAAAATCCACCTGGCTGAGACAGCGGTTACCTGAAGCCACCTTTCTCGACCTCCTGGACCCGGGCATCGAGAATCGCTATCGTACTCATCCGGAAGAGCTTTTCAGCCTCGTGCGCCCCTTGAAAGGCTCCGCCGACATTGTTGTTGACGAGGTGCAGAGGGTTCCGGAACTGCTTACGGTCGTGCATAGTTTAATTGAAGAAAACAAGAGCCGTCGATTTGTGCTTACCGGTTCAAGCGCGAGAAAACTGAAAAGGGGCGGCGTAGACCTTCTGGCGGGAAGGGCTCTTCTGACAACAATGCATCCCTTCACAGCCTTTGAGCTCGGAGATCAATTTGATTTCGAACGTTCTTTGCGCCTCGGTCTAGTCCCGTCGGTGATCATGTCCAGGGAACCGGAAGCTTCACTGCGGGCATACGTAACGATTTACCTGAAAGAAGAAATCCAGGCAGAAGCTCTGGTGCGCAATCTTGGCAGTTTCAGTCGTTTTCTCGAAGTTCTTTCTTTTTCGCATGCCGCTCAGATCAATGCAGCATCCATTGGTCGTGATTGCGGAGTTGATCGCAAAACGGTAGAGCTTTGGATTGAGATCCTGGCGGACCTTATGATAGGAAACCGTCTCGACCCGTTCACAAAACGAGCGGCGAGAGCCCTGGTCTCACATCCGAAGTTCTATTTTTTTGATTGTGGAGTTTTTCGCAGCCTCAGACCCGCCGGTCCCCTCGATCGTCCCGAAGAGATCGACGGCGCCGCCCTGGAGGGGTTGGTGTACCAGCATCTCCGGGCTTGGATTGCCTATCGAACAGACGATATTCGCCTGCAGTTCTGGCGTACCCGTACTGGCTTCGAAATTGATTTTGTGTTGTACGGCTCCGCATGTTTTATTGGACTGGAGGTAAAAAACTCGGGAAGAGTGCGTCCTGAAGATCTCAAAGGGCTGAAAGCCTTCTCCCGTGATTATCCCGAGGCTCAGGTGATACTGCTATACCGAGGAGAAGAGGTCCTTCTGATCGACGGGATTCCCTGCATTCCTTGTGGTT
>CAZEMW010000432.1:0-4158 GCA_964513105.1 uncultured Fibrobacterota bacterium | reverse complement strand
GATCAAAGGTCGAAGATCAAAGGTCGAAGGTCAAAGGTCAAAGGTCAAAGATCAAAGGTCGAAGGTCAAAGGTCGAAGGTCAAAGGTCAAAGGTCAGGCTCAGTCACCGAAGGATGAAGGTTGAAGGTTGAAGGTTGAACAGGCCGTTTCTTTGTCTGACGGATATTGCGCTAAAAAAGCCCGGGCTGCGATGCACTGCGTTGTGGTGATCCCGGCGGGCGGACGGTGTGGCGAGGTGAGGTGGGGCGAAGTGAGATTGCCGAAAGCGTGAGTTTGGATCGGGTTAAAACTGGATTTGCGGTTATAGATGAATTGCAGCGTGTTGACGGTGGTAGGTCTGGAGTGATCCGATGAGTGTCGAACCGGTTGTTGATATTGTCGGAGCCGGACTCGCAGGCTGTGAAGCTGCTCTGGTGCTCGCTTCTCTGGGCGTCCGTACGCGTCTGTATGAGATGCGCCCTTCAACAATGACGCCGGCACACAAAACCGGCGCTCCCGCCGAACTGGTGTGTTCAAATTCTTTGAAGTCACGGCAATTGCCGTCGGCACATGCCCTGCTGAAGAAAGAACTCGGCATACTGGGAAGTCCGTTGCTCGAGGTCGCCGAACAGTGTGCGGTTCCGGCCGGATCGGCTCTGGCGGTTGATCGAGATCATTTTTCTCAACGGATTGCCGATCGCATAGAGCGCGAAGAGGCGATTACGTATATCGAGCGGGAGGTTGACGGCCCGCCGAACGCGGGATCGTTGTGTATCATAGCCGCGGGACCGCTGGTATCAGACCCTCTCGCACAATGGCTGGCATCGACGGTGGGGAGTGACGCACTGTTCTTCTACGATGCGGTTGCTCCGATAATCTCCTTTGATTCGGTGGACATGAACATCGCCTTTTTCGCATCACGTCGCGACACCGAGACCGCCGATTACCTGAACTGTCCATTTACAAAAGATGAATACGAAGCATTCTACTCCGCGCTTCTGGAAGCCGATAAGACGGTTGCGCACGCTTTTGAGGACGAACGCTTTTTCGAAGCGTGTCTGCCTATCGAGGTATCCGCGGCCCGAAGTCCCAAGGCGCTTCTGTTCGGAACACTTCGTCCGATCGGGTTGCGGGATCCGCGAACCGGGAAACGACCCTATGCCGTTCTGCAACTACGCCGTGAGAATCTGGACGGAACATGTTACAATTTGGTCGGGTTTCAAACGCGACTTACCATTCCGGAGCAGAAGCGGGTATTCACGTTGATTCCCGGTCTGGCCGATGCAGAGTTTCTTCGGTACGGGAGTATACATCGAAACTCGTACATAGATGCTCCGCGGGCATTGAATCCGGATCTCAGCCTTAAGGGAAATCCCACCGTACTGGTAGCCGGGCAGCTCGGAGGAGCAGAGGGCTATACCGAAAGCATCGCGGGTGGGCACTTTGCCGCCCGGTTTGCGCAGGCGCGGCTATCCGGAAGGCACATTCCGCTTCCGCCGACACATACGGCGCTGGGGGGGCTGTTCAGTCACATCACCCAGCCGGGGCCGAGCACTTTTGCCCCGAGCAATATAAACTTTGGTTTAATCGAAACAGTAGACGAAGATAAACGGATTCGAGGAAAATCAAATCGCCGCGGGGCGGTGTGTACCAGGGCTCTGGCGGCACTTGGCGAATGGGCCGGAAGGTTTGATATAGTTCCGCCCGAGCGTTGACGATATTCTCTTCACGAAGTAATTTTACGTGAAATACCGGTTCTCCCGCGAAGAACTTGCCCGACGCGGTTTTTCGGAGATTGAGCGGAGAACCCTCGCAACTTGATGTACCTTCCCGGAAGGATAGTTCATGGACATACCCGTGATTGCGATGATCGAGCGGTCCGGCTGGATTGCGCGTGTAATCCTGCTGCTTCTCGCCGTGTTTTCGGTTCTCACTTGGGCGATCATTTTCGGCCGACTAAAGTACTTTTCTCAGGTTAAGAAACTGAATCGGAGATTTCGGGACCTGTTCGACTCATCCTCGGCTTTGACCGACTTGGAAAAGATGGACAAGCGGTTGGAGCAGTGTCCGATGGGTATTATGGGAAAGACGAGCCTGAGCGAGTATCGACGAATTCTCAGTGATGCCCGTGCCGACACCGGAGTTCGTGACTGGTCGTTTTATCTTCAGAACCAGTTTCAGATGGCGACCGAGCGCATAGAATCGGTATCGGCCAGCGCGGGAGCAAATCTCGGACGAGGATTGGTGCTCCTGGCGATCATAAGCAGCATCGCTCCGTTCATGGGACTTCTGGGGACCGTCTGGGGGATCATGAATTCGTTCTATGAAATTGGTAACCAGGGGTCCGCGAGCCTGCCGGTGGTGGCACCCGGTATAGCCGAGGCGTTGATCACCACCATAATAGGGCTGGGCGTGGCGATTCCTTCACTATTCTTCTACAATATATTCACCCACGGAGCGGGACGTATCGAGGATGAACTCGATGAGTTTTCGGGCCATTTGCTCCTTCGGCTGAAACGGGAGATATTCGGTCTTCTCTTTCGTGACAAGCGGACCACGACGAATGCAAAAATGCAGGACGCGAGGTCTGGATCATGAAAAAACGCCGGCTTAGACGGCAACGGATCATGAGTGAGTTGAACATCACCAATCTGGTTGATGTCACCTTCGCTCTTCTTATCATTTTTATGATAACGGCTCCCATGATGACGCAGGGGGTGCAGGTCGACCTGCCGCGCGCCGAATCCGAGAACGTTGAGGTGACCAAATCAATCCAGGTCTCCGTCACCGGACGTAACGAGATTTACATCGACCAGGAGCGGGTTTCAATTCTGACGTTCAAAAAACGATTCGGAGAAATCTATGGGGGGCGCACCGAAGTGCCGGTTTTCCTGAATGCGGACAAGCAGGTCCCGTACGGTTTGGTGATTCGCGTGATATCCGATATCCAGAACAGCGGAGTGGTGAAACTTGGGTTTCTGACACAACCGTTGGACGGGAGAGGGTAGTGGATGAGTGCGATACCGGCCCCCACACCACGCGGCGGAACTCGCCCGGTCAACGTACCGATAGTACTCTTGTCGGTTGGGTTTCACGTTTTTGTTCTGATTGTGGTACCACTGACGATGAAACTTGCATATCGTCCAAGAAAGTTGGCTCGACCACATACTTTTCAGCTTGTAAGCGCGCCTAAACCGCCGAAACCAACGCGACAGGTGGTGAAGAAGGCCGTCCAGTCAAAGCCGAAACCGACCCCGAAACCTTCGCCGACCGAACAGCCAAGCACGCGATCAAAGCCTCGGGAAACCAGTACGCCCTCGGAGAATACCGAGACAGCCGAAGAGGATCTCGAAGAACTCGCCTCTCTCCTGGAAGCGCTTCCGTCCCCGGCAACGGTAACTGCGCTGGGAGATTTTAAGTACAATTGGTATCTTATGAGTGTGCAACAGAAAATCGAGAGGAACTGGCGTCCTCCCACGGAGAATGAAAACCTCTCGGTTATGGTGGCGTTTACCATTTACGCCTCGGGAGAGGTGTCCGACGTGCGAATCGCGAAACCTTCGGGCAATCAGTCCATTGATAACCTTGCCGAGAGGGCGGTTTCAGTGGCCGCACCCTTTGGGAAGCTTCCGCCGGGGTTTGACGACAACAAGCTGGAGATACGGTGCGAGCTGATCCCGGTGCGTCGATAGCCTGCTGATCTCAGAGATTCGGTCGGCACTACATAGAATTATCCGTTGGGCCGTCGCCCCGCGTGATTGAAAGGTATACGATGAAAGAATGTCTCGGCAAAACGACCAATGTTCTTACCCCGGCGGTTGATCGATGCCGGGCTCGCCGTATGTCGATCGCCGCGGTGCTTCTGGCGATACTAACGTTTTCCGGTGCCGGCTTTGCCGAAAAGTTCGACTTGCAGGTATACGCGAGTCGGTTCGACAGCATTCCGATCGGCGTACTCAAGTTTCGCAGCACCGGGGGAGAGCCGATCACCAAAAATGAGCCGTGGAAAGTGGTTGCCGCCGACCTCGATTTCACCGGGCGTTTTGAAGTCGTGAAGACTGAAAAAGTGGATACGGCTCTTTTCCGCGAGAAGAATGTCGGCATTTTTATCGATGGAGAATATGAAGTGCGGGGGAGCGAGGTAATACTCGATTGCTACCTTCACGATGCGACCACGGG
>CAZEMW010000431.1:0-4162 GCA_964513105.1 uncultured Fibrobacterota bacterium | reverse complement strand
ACGTTTTCTCCGACGTTTTCTCCGACGTTTTCTCCGACGTTTTCTCCGACGTTTTCTCCGACGTTTTTCTGCGAACGTTCCCCTGTGGAGCTGCCTGTGTTTGTTGTCGGCGAAAAATGACGGTAAACCAGTGATCGTTGACCTCTAATTCGAGGTCCGCCACCCCGTGTTCGCGCAGTGCATCCCGTATGCGTCTGAATCCTGAGCCTACGTGCTCAACCAGCCCCATGCGGTAGAGCGTTCCAAACAGGAGCGGGTTACGGGGTGCGCTGCGCTTGCCCAGGTCATGAATGGTAAGTCCGCCCGCCAGTCCGCCGGGGTTGACAATTTCTAGTCGGTCGGCAAACAGATAAATCTGTATATTGGCCGGGCTGCGGTAATCACGATGCGCAATTGCATTGACAAGCGCTTCACGCAACGCGTTTTCGGGCAGTTCCAATTTGTTTTCCCGGTACGCGGAAATGATGTATTCGGTATTGAGGTGTGACTGCAGGTATATCAGCGCATTGCGGTAATTTGATTTTATATCTTCATCGAATACTTTTTGGTCGAGAATTTTCGTTTTGCTCGTGCCCTGAAAAAGCGCACAGGTAACGGTGGCGCTGATGATGTATTTGCTTGCGCGTTTGCCCAGTATCAGCGCTCCTGCGGTGGTCACCATTGGAAATTACGTTATTCCCGTCGTACAATTCCAGAACTGGCTTGCAAAATCTCATATTCACGTGTAGTACCAGATCAGTCCGACAAGACCTCAGCTATCTCAAAATACCCGGAGACTAGCTCCTCGGACCATTAACATTTTGGTAATTGAGCTTTTCGTACTCCTTTTTGCTGTGATGGGGTGTACTGAGTTGCACTCTTCCTACTCGCCCGAACAATTGCATATCGTTCCGCTCAAGCTGGTAGTTCTACATGAACTCCTATTCTGTAGATTCATACGCGTTTCTTCACATGTCGTTTTTTCGCCGCTTCAGGCTTTTGTGTGGGTGATGTTGTTCTTTTCTTCATCTATGTCTCATGAGAATGTTCAACCCAGGGGCAATTGTGAATGATTCGTTTGCCTTCCAGCGCCCCGAGTGCCGGAACTCTCTACTTTCCGGTCATCATTGCGCCCCGTCCTTCTCAGGCCTTTCCTCCCGATCAAGCAATTCACGAGGGTGGATTTCAGAAGAGATGTAGACCATTTCCCGCTTATCCATTTGGCAGGCCATTGCTTTCGCCAATATGTCTTTGCTGTTCATGATATTCTGAAAGACATTCTCATATCGCGCCGCCGTTATCAATGCCGGGCTCTTCTTCTTCTCATGTACCAGGCACTCGAAGGCGCACCGTAGTCGGTGAAGCAGAAAGATCCTGACTCCCGAAAGAATTGGGGAGCGGGGGTTTGACTTGATAAATCGCGCCGCGTCACCGGCTTCGGAAAGCGGTCCGTCGCTCATCCCTTCCCACTCGTAGGAGAGTGGTGCTTCTTTTGAGTACGCAAGAGCCGCCGCCGCTGCTCCGGAATCTCCGGACATGCTGGTGAGAAACCACCTCAACTCTTCTGCTTTGTTGTGCTCCACTGCTTCAAAAAAATCTGCGCCCCGGTCTTCTTTGAAATTACCCTCAAAGGAGTTGTGCCTGGTTAGAAATGCCAGGAATGGTTCTCTGACAGGGTCCGCAAGATTTGCGGTGTCAATTTGATTAGCGTCACCATGGCTGAAAAAAATGATATTGAAAAACGATTCGTCCGCAACCTGCAGGTCGTCGCATGAAAGCTGTGATGAGGGAACCGGCGCACGTGATTGAGATCCGGAACCCTCAGCAATTGTTCGACTCTCTGCAGACGCCACTACATCCGACAGTAGAATGGTCAAAGCGATGATTGTTGCGATTCTCTTCATTATCTCGTCCTCCGTAGTCGGGAATCATGCCGCAAAATCAAATTAAATTCTGCCGCATCGCGTGCAGAGACATTGTTCTGGAGCGGCCCAGGAGCCTCGAATCACAAAATAGTTGACACGGAAACCTTTTTGTGGTATATTAGTTTCCAAGGCAACAAACTGTCTCGCAAAACCAAAAGGACTGCCGATGGTGCTAAAGGCGATATCGACCAAACCCCTCTTTCCATGGCTATGCGCCCTGTTTGTCGGCTCCGTCATTCTCATAGAGAATCGATGGTTCGGTCATGCGCATTTCAGAAGTATAACCGGTGGCGCCATGATCGATATGAATCTGATAAATACTTCCACCGACATTCTCCGATTCATGGATCGAGTCGGGGGCGCAGGGAGAGCTTCGTATCGACTGCTGCTCTTTTTGGATTATATTCTGATTGCGATGCTTTTCCTTTTCTCCGCGGCGATGCTCTACAGACTCCTGAATGCCGGAGATTTGTGGCCACAAAACTCCTGGCTGGTCCTTTTGCCCTTGGGTCGTGGTCTTTTCGATAGTATTGAAACGGGGGCGCTGCTGATTACAGTCCTAACCTATCCGAACATTTCGCTACTGCCGGTATGGCTTGCGGTGGTGTCGACACCTGCCAAATGGCTATTGTTTTTCGGCAACATCGCCGTTGTTGTTCCACTAATTGCCCTTGCCGGCACAAGAAAACTCCTTCGACCGGGACGTATATAAAATGGAAAAGAAGTACTCCGACAAAAAAAGCATGGCGGTGCACCTGGTAAATCGGTTATTCCGCATCAGCATGTTCCTGCAGCGTACGGGGAATCGGATGTTGGTGGACCGGGGTCTCACTCAACCACAATTTGCCGTCCTGGTTGAAATCGCCGGCAAGCAGGATGTGGCGCAAAAGGACATCCTTGGAGAATTGCTGCTCGAAAAATCCAATCTCTCGAAGATTATCAGAAAACTCGAGAACATGGGGTTCATTCAGGTTGGCGTGCATGGCTCCGACAAACGTCGATCGGTTATCAATGCCACTGAAAAAGGAAAGCGGGAGGCACGGGAGTGCATGGCCGAACTGGACCAACTAAAAGAATCATTTGCAGCTCCATTGAAGTCACCCGGGCTGAAAAGAATTCTTGAGACAATAGACGATCTCGAACAGCTCGTCCAATATCATCAGAGAGAAAATCAAAGCAAGTAGAGGAGGCGAGATGAAGACCGATATTTTCTATTTTTCGGGTACGGGAAACTGCTTATCGGTAGCAGGGAAACTCGGCGCAGGCCTGAAGGGGTCCGTAACATCTATCGCCAGGCTTCCGAACAAAGAAGTGCAGGGTGAAATCCTGGGGATTGTTTCGCCGATTTACATGTATGATATGCCGCATGCCGTGATCGATTTTCTAAAAAGAATTGAACGCGCAGAGTACCTGTTCTTCGTCTTCGCCGGTGGAGGTGAACCGGGAAACGGAATGCTGCGGGTTAAGAGGCGCTGCAAAAGACTGGGACTTCCTCTTTCCGCATGCTATAACATCGCGATGCCTTCAAACTACATCCCCTTCGGTTGTCCCGATGAAACTGAACAAGAGAGGCTGCTGGATGCCGCAAATGAGAGAGTGGAATCGATAATCAGGGCGGTTTCAGAGAGAGTTGTCCATTTTGATAAGAACCCGTCCGGAACTGTACGCTCCTTTGTGCATCCGGGACTCCTCTATAGATTGGGACATTCTCAAATCAAACGAATGGACGGCGGTTTTCGGTGCAATAATTCATGCCGCAGCTGTGGTATCTGCGAAAAGGTCTGCCCGGTGGGCAACATATCCATGGAAAACGGCAAACCACAATGGCATCACCACTGTGAACAATGCTTCGCGTGCCTGAACTGGTGCCCGGAAGAGTCTATACAATACCGGGAATCAACCCAGGGGGCAAGACGATATCACCACCCCGAAGTAAACGCAGGCGATATCATTGCCTCATCGGGCCGCGCCGGGAGCCCATTTCAAGGTGAACCAAAGGCATAAGACTCCGGTAGTGAAACTATTTCTACTGCTTCATGAGACCTAAGATTGGGGATTTTCCGCTGCGAAAGAGGAGGAACCACAGAGAGCACTGAGATCACAGAGAGTTTTAGACTCTTTGTCTGAAAAATCCACTATTTTTTGGAGTATGATTTGTCAGACAACAAAGGAAGTATCTGTTTCGTGGCTGAGAATGGCCTAAGTCTGATATATGTTTTTTGGCCTTTGGTAACTGTGTCGAGCCGAAATTTGAGACG
>CAZEMW010000430.1:0-4162 GCA_964513105.1 uncultured Fibrobacterota bacterium | reverse complement strand
CAGTTCGGACAGGTGTACACATGTCCACAGTTCTTGCATACCAGCGAAACGGAGAAACCTCGACGATTTAAAAGCAGAATTATCTGACGACCGGATTCAAGGTTGTCATGTATTCGCTGCTCAAGATATCGGGAGAGAAACGTCCAGTTATTCTCCTGATGCTCCTGGTTCATATCAATAATCTCTACCCTGGGCAGAATCGCTGAACCGTAGCGTTTTCGAAGCGTCAGGAGTTCGTATTTGGCTCTGAGCACGTTGTGGTAACTCTCCAGAGCCGGAGTGGCGCTGCCCAGAACAACGGCGGCATTCTGAAACTTCCCCCGCATCACGGCGACATCACGGGCATGATACCTCGGCTCCGGATCATCCTGCTTGTAGCTGCCGTCGTGCTCTTCATCGACGATTATCAATCCGACATTCTCCAGCGGCGCAAGAATCGCGCTTCGAACGCCGATAACGACGTTCTTCTTGCCCGAGACCAGTTCGGCCAGTGAATCCCTTCGCTCCCCCGTAGACATACGACTGTGAATCACCGCAATGCCGTCGCCAATTGCGCTGCGAAAACGCTGGATCGTCTGCGGTGTAAGGGAGATTTCGGGCACCAGCACAATGACTCCCATGCCCTGAGCCATGGCCCGTTTTACCAGTTCTATGTAGACGAACGTTTTGCCGCTTCCCGTGGTGCCGTGGAGTAGAAATGGTTTTTCGCTCCGGCCGAGCTGAGTCGAAACAGCTTCGACCGCCGAACGTTGCTCATCGGAAAGCATTGCAGAATAATCCTGAACCGCGCTCCTGAGCTCGTCGGCCTCACGCACCACAACTTTCTCGTGCTCTGAGAGCGCCCCAAGCTTCAAAAGACGCGTAATCATGTGGTCGGATACGGAATATTGCCGTTTGATCTCCGCCCGAGACAACTCCTCCGTTGCCCAGCGCAGTGCATCCAGCGCCGATTGTTGCTTATCCGTGAGTTTCTCCGGGATAACGCCGGTTACTCTGTACGCTTTTACGGTTCTTGCGCCTACTTCCGTGAAGTTTTTGCGGACGAGCGGTTTGAACACCTTCCCGAGATCGCACTGATAATAGGCGGCAATCCACTCATAAAGCTTAATCAATGAGCGATTCTCATCCGCCCATTTGTCCGTACGAATGTCCAGAACCTCCTTGAGGTTCGGATACGGAGACTCCTTGAGGACCGCGACCGCAACCCCCCAGGTTTGTCGTGTACGAAGCGTTACTTTCACCGGGGTTCCCGGGGAGACGTCGGCTCTGAACCGCTCAGGCAGGCTATAATCGTAGAGCCCCGGGACGGCAATTGGGAATGCTACTCGAACAACCATATACATACGCTGGTCCGGCAAGGCCGGAGGATCAATTCCTAGAGTCAAAAACTTCAAGCAAAATGCTCAGCAATGAACCAACGCCCGGGTCTTTTCCGATCTTGGATGCCGGATCTTTGATCACCGAGCATGCGACGTGCTGCGTTGTACCGATACCCGCCGGTGCGGGACGAAATGCCGAGGCATTCGGCTTTGCCGCTTAGACTGTTTGATCTTCGGTGACTGAGCGACGCCGAAGTCTGATTTTCGATTTTTGATCCGGTTACCGAGCGAAGCCGAGGTATCCGGCTTTGCCGGCTTAGGTGTTGAAAGGTACAAAGAACTAGTATATCATCAGTATTGGACCGGTTTCGGAAACACTCGGGCCTTATTTCCGACCGGAACAGCAAACTCTCTCTCATCTCTTGATTAAACGAGTGCAGCCGAAGGGTGTCTCATTGAAAATAGATATTGATACCGCCGTCCCGGGGATGATTCTGGCTCAGGAAGTCATTTTGCCGAACGGAGCGATTGCAGCTCCCGCGGACTCCACACTGACCGAACTTCTCATTGAGAAGCTTCGAAAGAACGGTGTCAGAACAGTCGACGCCAGGTCCCCTGAGCAGGAAAAGCCCCAAATGCCGCAGGACGATACGTCTTCGCCCCCGCCCCATCGACCGTCAGGACCCGACATCCAGGTGATTGTTGCCGAAGATGCCATGACGGTTTCACTACTGGTCGAATCGGCCGCCGATCGACAGGACGAAACCCTAACCCCCGATGCTGTGAGCGACGCCCTTGGTCGCCACGGAATCGTATTCGGATTTGACCCGTCGAAAATGAATGCGATTGCCGAGGACTGGAACCAGAACAAAACACGGAAAAAATACCACGATATTGCTCACGGCCGCCCACCGAAGGCCGGATCGACCGAAACACTCCGGCCCTGGGTAAAGCACCTGAGTACCCGCGAACAGCTTGATTTTGCCCGAGAGACGAAGTACTGTCGCGATCTTGTTCAGAAGGGGTATCAGATACAGCGCGTTCGCCCGGGGGATACCGTCGCTCGAGTGGGCGCAAACGAACCGGGAAGCAGCGGAACCAATGTGTTGGGAGAGGAAATCCCGATTCCGGCAACAGATACCACGCAGATTCACCTCGACAATACCGTCACACGTGCCGAATCCGGTCCCGACATAAAAGCAAAGGCACACGGAATCGTGTATCTGGTAGAGAACAAAGTCGGTATTCTGCCAATGGATTTCAGTGGAGCGGCCGAGGCCGATATTTCCGATGACCGAATGACCGGTTCCATACGTATTATCCCACCAATCGACGGTGGGGATCCACCTTCGTCGGAAGATATCAGGAACCTTCTCGCTGAGAACAAAATCCGATCCGGAGTCGATACCGAGGCCCTGGATATGCTTGTACAAGAAGTGAAAAACGGGCGGTACCCGGAGGAGCCGGTAGTGATCGCCCGCGGGAGTCTTCCGATCGACGGTGATGACGGATACGTGGAGCTGTTCTTCGAATCAGGTCGCACGCTGAAGCCGAAGAAAAACGAAGACGGCAGTGTCGACTTCAAGAATGTCGATCTGGTGCAGTCGGTTACCGCGGGAACAAAGCTGGCAAGACTTCACCCTCCCACCGAAGGCGTCCCGGGATGTGACATATTCGGGGCGGAGCTTCCGGCAAAAATCGGTATTCCACAACAACTCCCGGGCGGAGAAAACGTCGCGCCGTCTCCCGATGATGAGAACATACTGGTAGCGCTTGTCGACGGTAACATTCGATGCGCAAAGGGCACGATTTCGGTCGAAGAGGGGTTTACCATAGAAGGCAATGTTGATTATGCTACCGGCAATATCAAATACGACAAGTCGGTTGTAGTTACCGGCGACGTTAAGTCCGGGTTTGAGATACACTGCGGAGGGGATCTCCAGGTTGGTGGTACAATCGAGGATGCCGTGATTCACTGTGGAGGCTCGGTGCTGTGCAAACACGGCTTCGTTGGCCAGGGAAAAGGTTTCATGGAGATTGGCGGAGATGCGAACATCGGATTCCTGAAGAATCAGACGATTCGAAGTCGTGGAGAGGTGGTGATCGCCCGAGAGGCACTCAACGCCGGAATCTTCGCTAAAAAGAGCATCTGCGTGAATGGGAACCCGCTCTCGGCGGCCGGCGGAGTCCTGGTGGCAGGTGAATCCATAACCGTGCGCACCGTCGGGAATGCCAGCGGCATCAGAACAGTACTCGAAATAGGACTTGACTTCACGATTCTTGAAAAGCTGGAGAAAGTGGAGGCACGTATGTCGGAATTGTCCACCGGTAAAGAAAAATTGACACGGACATTCGAAAGGCTTGACAAACTTCGAAAGATCAAGAAGAAACTTCCGCCAAATGATGAAGCCCTTTACGTAAAGCTCCAAACCACGCTTCAGGAGTATGGCCGGCAGACGGAAGAACTGGAGAATGCCGCAAATGCTCTGCGCAAGGAGCTACACAGATTTGACGAGTCGTTTATCCACGTTCAACACACGGCACTTCCCGGGACGGTGATCAAGATGGGCGACCGTCAACATATCATCAGACAGGAGGTCGTCGGACCAAAGAACATACGGCTGGTTCGCCAGGAGATAAAGATCCTGTAAGTGTCCGGGGCGGTCCTTTCCGCGGCACACCCCAGAAAAGACGTCCTCACGTTTTATCATCCTGCGGCGGCTATTTGCTCAGGTATTTTTCCAAGTCTGCCTGTGTATCGAAAATCCGTAGAAAATGCTCGAACCCGGACAATTCCATAAGCTCCAGCACGCTTCCGGAAGCCGAGAGGAAGAGGAGTTGCG